>JAFUHD010000129.1 GCA_017469025.1 Clostridia bacterium | reverse complement strand
AAGGCCATAATTCTGATTTCAGGTACAGATGCACGCCTGCCTGTTACAAGACCAGTGCTCTGATGAAAACAGGCCTTTCCGCAATCCGTCATTCTTGACCCTGAGTGGCAAAGCAGACACCAAAGCTGCTGTTCCGCACCTGCAGAATCAAAAAGTCCCGCATCATTTAACGTATTCAGCCTAAAGGGCTGACAGGATAAATGATGTGGGACTTCATTATTATGTTTGTAACCACGGAAACCGGAAAGCAGGGGGACATCGCCCGTATTCACAGTTTTGTCCATCCGGTCCGTCATCTGTCAGACCGGATCACTGTACCAGAAAAGACCTTCCCGACGCTTGCTTCCCAAACTGTTTCACAGTCGTTGTGCTTTCTGGCGAAAAATCAGCTGGATCAGTCAAACCACTTTTTCGGCAGATACTTGCGCTGGTTCTCGAGCATGTCGTCGAACAGCTTCTGTCCGTCATTGAAATTGACACCAGCCATCTGGGGATCATTCATGAAGGTTGTGAATCCAAGCTTGCGGTCACAGGTCAGAGCGGCCTTCAGCGTATTCTCCTGGTTATACACATGACGTGCAACAAGCGGCAGAATATTGCCCGGCATCGCACCTGCGAAGACCGGCTCAATCCGGTCACGGCCGAACATTGCATTCGTTTCAACTACGCTGCCCAGCGGCAGATTCGGAATCTGGCCACGGTTCGGAATATTGACATTGGATACCAGATCGCCAAGGCCAAGAACTGCTTTGAGCAGCAGATGTCCTTCTTCTCCGGAAGGCTTGAGCACAAGCTCTTCCTTACCGCTGATCAGGTTGTCCGAACGCTGCAGACGGTCTCCGAGATCCTTGACGCGCCAGTCAACCGTTGTAAGACTGAACTTCCAGCCATGGACGGCATCCGGATCGGCAGTATACCAGGGTGCAGTAAATTCAGCCAGGTGGCGGTCGCCGGCAGCCGCAATGGCACCGTAGCGGCGGAACAGATCGAACTTGACACGCTGCGCACAGTTAAAATGCGAGTTCATCCAGTTCTTGTCTCCGCCCTCATCGAAACCGGTTTCATAATACTTGTCTGCGAATTCAGCATACATGGGCATAAGGTCAATACCCTTGTAGCTGGCATGTGTCAGCCAGGTAAAATGGTTGATACCCGTAACAGTTGTATAGAGATCTTGACGCTGTACGCCCTTGATGCCGGCCTCATGATCGAGCATGGCACAAAGAAGCTTCTGGGTTCCAAACACTTCATGGCAGCAGCCGAAAGCTTTGATGCCGGGGAATACTTCATAAAGCGTACGCACACAGAGAGACATGGGATTGGTATAGTTGATAACCCATGCATTCGGTGCATAGTCACGGATAGCCTCGGCAATTGTTACATACATTGGGATGGTACGCATTGCACGCATAAATCCGCCAGCACCGACTGTATCGCCAACAGGCTGATAAATGCCAAGACGCTCCGGAAGATGTACATCTGAACGCATTTCCTCAAAAGTGCCAGGCAGAATTGAAATAACAACAAAGTCCGCACCAGTCAGTGCAGCCTCAAGAGAGTCGCTTACTTCATAATGCCACTTGGAAACCGCATCCTTATGGGCGCTGATCTTGTTGCCGATAATCTCATTGCGCTCTGCAGCAGAACGATCTATATCATACAGCCTGACTGTACCACACATGCTCGGATCCATCGCAAGATCCATCATAAATCCCCATGCCCAGCCGCGGGAACCACCACCGATATAGGCAACATTCAGTGCCTGTGCCCTGTCCTTGGCATCAATAACCATTCCTTTATCCTCCCGATCTCTATTGGGTGAACTGTATCCAGTGCACCTGTTCAGTATTAACAGATTGATGGATTGAGGTCAGTTCCCTCAAACCGCGTGCATTCTATCATACACAAATCAGTAGTTCAATAAAAAAACGACTGTAATTCCCTGTAAAATACTGAATTACAATCGTCTTGAAAACTACTCAACCGCCTCGACAATACTGACCATGGAATAATTCATGCCATGCTTTCCGGAATCCGACCGCATAAGGGAAATAAAGGAAACTTCCATCTCAGCATCCGGCGTCTTAAAGACGGGCGCCTCATCGTATATGGCATCCCGTACAAGCGTAATATGCGGTCTGAACTGTTTCCGGTCATAAGGAATACCGGCTTCAGCCAGTGCCCTGCGAAGACGTTTTACATAAGCGTCGAGCGGCGGACAGCTTTCTATTCCTGCCCACCAGATTACCTCATCAAAACAGCCATATCCATTCACACGTATAGTGAATGGTTCAAACGAAATGGTGTCAAGCACATCGAGCACTTCATCAGGATCCGGATATTCCCCTATAAACGCCAGCGTCATATGCAGATTATCCCCCTCAGGATATTTGCCTTCCACGCGCTGTGCCCGCATATCATCCTGCACAAGCATCAGCTGCTTCTTCATCCGGTCATCCAGTTCAATTGCAACAAACAGTCTCATCTCACATCGCTTTCCGCCTTTAATTTTTCCGCCGGTTATACCGGTCGAAGAGGTTCCAAAGCGCATTTGCAGTATACAGTATGCCCGCCGGTTCTTCAACCCAAATCTCTCACAGCTGATAAACACTGCGCTAAAAGGGATTATGAACACCATTGGATACCTTTGAGGAGCGGATATTGTCCGGTCTTCTGTTCGCTGAGCGAATGACAGGCTGAATAGCTTAAACTTTCCATCTTCAAAAAAAACCTTCCTGAAACAACAAAGTAACACATACCGTACGATCACACCATTCTTACACCGTCACCCCTCTGGTGAGATGGGGATTGAAGGACAATAACGTTCAGCAACCCGCCTATTTGTATCAGCTTACCTGCTTCGCAATGTCTTTATAGACGAGTTCAGCCTTTACCTTTTTTTGAGAACAATTTTCAATATATCGAGAAATATAATTGTTTGCTCCATATTAAAAGTATGTATATAATATAACTATATGATCAGAATTTAAAAATTTAGCATTGTTTTAGGTCCAATAAACTTGCCACTTTTCATAAAAAAACAATTGACATGAAACACATATTTCCATATAATCAAATTAACTTTTTCAAATAAAAAGGAGGTTAATCATGAAAAAGTTATTAGCTCTCGTTATTGCTCTTGTCGTTGTTCTCTCTCTCAGCGTTCTGCCGGCTATGGCCGACGGCCTGAATGTTGGAACATACGATCCTGCTTCTGCCGGCGAATACGAAATGGGATTCGGCTGGTGGGGCAACCAGGTTCGTGACGAAGTAACCAAGGCTGCTGCCGACTTCTTCACTGAGAACTATCCGAACATCAAGTTCAACCTCAACTCTCAGGTATGGAACAACTACTGGTCTCTGATGAGCACCTATGCTGCCAACAATGACCTTCCGGACATCATGCAGCAGGACTATGCTTTCATCGAGCAGTGGGCACAGGCCGGCGATCTGCTGGACCTCACTCCCTACATCGAGAGCGGCGCTCTGGATCTGTCCAAGGTTCCGCAGAACATCATCGACACCGGTAAGGTTGGCGAAGGCATCTACGCAGTCTGCGCTGGCGTGAATGCTCCTGCTCTTCTTTACAACAAAACCCTGACCGATGAACTGGGCATCGAAGTTCCCAAGAACATCACCTGGGATCAGTTTGCTGAGATTTCCCGTAAAGTCTTCGCCGAGAAAGGCGTTGGCGCTGTTTACGGCGAAGGCAACTCTGAGAACCAGCCCACCTATTATGCCCGCGGCCTTGGCTACACTGCTTTCTGGGGCGACGAGGGCATCAATGCTTCTGTCGAACAGATGACCGGTTACTATCAGCGCATCATGGATGCTGTTGCTGAGGGCTGGATGTTTGATACCGACAAGATGGCCGGTGTCAACCTGACCGACCTTGCACAGAGCCCGCTCGTATACGGCACCACCAACGATGTCCGTACCTGGGCTGCCTTTGCTTTCTCCAACCAGATTGCTGCTTTCCAGACTGCTGCCAATGCTGATGGTATCGAGCTCGGCATCACCAACTGGGCCAGCGATGATCCAGTTGCTTCCAATTATATGAAGCCCTCCCAGTTCTTCTCCATCACCACCGATACGAAGAACCCGGATCTGGCTGTTGCTTTCCTGAACTACCTCATCAATGACGTTCAGGCCAACACCATCCTCCGTGCGGAGCGCGGCGTCCCGGCCAACGGCGATGTTGCTGCTGCTATCGCTGACGAAGTCACCAAGGTTGATGCAACCTATGGTCTCGTCGTTGATTATCTTGCATTCGTTGCTGAGAACTCCAGCCCGATCTTCCCGCCGCTCCCGGCTTATTCCGGCCAGGTCAACGCTGACGTTATCCAGCGTCTCACCGAGGAAGCTCATCTTTTGAACCCGACCGTCACTGCTGAAGAGTGCGCGAAGGATCTCATCGAATCCACCGCTGAAATCGCTTCCGAGTATTAATTTCAAAGTGATACCTCTAAAGGAGGGCCTTGTGCCCTCCTTTTTCAGAACAATCTGACTGAAGGAGGATACCCCATATGACTGCGAGCAGAGCAAAAAAGCGCTCGGGGTTTTCTGCATGGATCGGTGAAGAATCAACCGCCGGTTACGTTTTCAGTCTGCCGTTTATTATCGGTTTTCTGATGTTTATGGCAATCCCGATGGTGCTCTCTCTCTACTACTCATTCTGTAAATATGATATCCAGACTCCGCCGACCTTTATCGGCCTTCAGAACTACATCAAGATTTTTACCTCTGACAAGGTATTCACAAAGGCTCTCCGGGTCACCTGTTATTATGCCCTGATCGGCACGCCGCTCAAAGTCATTTTTGCACTTATGGTTGCGCTGATCCTTAATCACGAAAGCCGTGCCGTCGGTCTCTACCGTGCGGTTTACTATCTGCCGTCCATTATCGGCGGCTCTGTCGCAGTTGCAATTCTGTGGCGCCGCCTGTTCGAATCCAATGGTACCATCAATGCGATCTTCTCCAATGTTTTCCCATCCCTTTCGGGTTATAACTGGTTCAGTGAAGGTCCTGCCATCTGGGTTCTTATTATCCTCACCGTCTGGCAGTTCGGTTCATCCATGCTGATCTTTCTTTCTGCACTCAAGCAGATTCCGCGTGAGCTGTATGAAGCATCCTGGGTCGACGGTGCAAACGGCTTCCAGCAGTTTGCAAATGTCACCATTCCCATGCTGACGCCGACCATCTTCTTCAACCTTGTACAGCAGACCATCAACTCTTTCCTGGCCTTCACACAGTGCAAGCTGATTACCAACGGCCAGCCGAGAAACTCTACCCTGTTCTACACGGTTTACCAGTATAACAAGGCATTCCCGGCACAGGGCAAGAGCCAGATGGGTTACGCCTCCGCTCTGGCATGGATCATGCTCGTCATCGTTTCCGTAGTCACCATGCTTCTGTTCAAATCGAGAAGCAAATGGGTATTTGACGCTTAAGGAAAGGAGTGAATGAGACATGACACGTGAAAAACAGATTAAAACCATTATTTATCATGTTCTGGTTGCCTTCGGCGGCTTTGTCATGATTTATCCGCTCCTGTGGATGGTCCTCTCATCCTTTAAGCCTACCGATCAGGTTCTCCCGACAGCATCCAGTCTGATACCTGCCACGTGGACACTCCGGAACTACATTCAGGGCTGGAAAGGTTTCATGGGTTATTCCTTCGGCACCTTCTTCCTGAATTCGTTCATCATCTCTCTGGTTTCTACTTTCGGCACTCTGGTTTCTTCCTCTCTGGTCGCTTTTGCACTCCAGCGTCTTGAATTCAAAGGCCGCAAGATTCTGTTCACCCTGGTACTGTCCACCATGATGCTCCCTGCTCAGATCCTGATGATCCCGCAGTTCATGTGGTTCCGTCATCTGAACTGGGTCGGCACCTATTATCCAATGATTCTCCCTTACTTCTTTGCTATTCAGGGCTTCTTCGTCTATTTGATCATGAACTTCATCGGCGGCATTCCAAAGTCACTCGATGAGGCTGCAAAGATCGACGGCTGTTCCTACTACGGCATCTTCTTCCAGATCATTCTGCCCCTGATCGTACCGGCTCTTGTCACCTCCGCAATCTTCTCTTTCATCTGGCGCTGGGATGACTATCTGTCCGCTCTGTTGTACGTCAACCGGGCAAACATGCGTCCAGTATCACTGGCTCTGCAGCTGTTCAATGACCCGTCTTCGGGATCTGATATCGGCTCAACGCTGGCAATGTCGACGCTCTCTATTGTCCCTGCAACCATCATCTTCCTGATTTTCCAGAAGTCACTGGTCGAAGGTATCGCGTCTACCGGTATCAAGGGATAAAATATTACGCAGTCCCTTGCGGACTGCGTTTTTTACAGAATGGGGCTAATTATGCTTACGAACACCCCGCCTATGGGCACTTTAATCGGTGACGCCCTCCCCGGTTCACCGTCTCTTACCGCACGCGGCAGTATTCCGACAGGCACATGTACCATGCAGTTCACCCGCATGAATGTTCCGTCATTTGCAGATGGATTCAAATTGCCGCTGCCCTTCCGTGACCGCATTATTGAATACCAGACCTGGTATCCGGTCAGCCCGGATGATTCCAATCCCCCGGCAGTCTATACTGACTACATGGGCCGCATTGATCTCGGCAATCTGGTACCTTTCCAGTTTGCAGGACGGGCACATGAAAACGGCAAGCCTGACAGCACCGGCGGTCCAAGACCTGTTGTCATTCTGTCACATGGTTATCCAGGCTCCAGAATGCTTCTCAGCAATCTGGCCGAAAATCTGTCAAGCAAAGGATTCATTGTCCTGTCCATTGCCCACAGAGATAATACATATCCGGATTTTCTTCCAAACGGCTCCCTTGAAAGTGCGCTTGTACATCGTTCCATGGACCAGCGTGCCATGCTGGATGAACTGCCCGCATTGAATGCAGATGGACCACTTGCGGGCCTTCTGGACCTTGAACGTGTCGCAATGATCGGTTTCAGTATGGGCGGCTATGGCCTGCTGCGGACCATTGGCGCAAAGGTTCATCCAAACACACTTTCCCAGTATCCGGAACTGAACAGTCTTCTGGATGAACCCGAATGGCAAGGCGATACGCGGATAAAGGCAGCTGTCCTGTTTGCACCGGCAACCTTCCTGATCGATGCAGACCGTCTGTCTGACATTAAGGTTCCGACACTGTGGGTCTGTGGCACCATGGACCGCACCGTGCATTACGAAGCAGTTCAAAGTGTTTTCAGAAACACCATACACAGCCGCCGGACTCTGATCAGCTATATCGGCTGCGGTCACAACGTTGCCAATAATCCAGCTCCTGTTGAAGCACTTTCGAGTGACTGGTCCATTCTGAAACGCTGGGCAGATCCTGTATGGGATACCTCAAGGCTGAACAATTATAACCAGCATTTTGTCACTGCTTTCCTGATGCAGCATCTCCTTGGCGAGAATGGCGAATCTTATTATGCCAGACTCGAGCCCGGAAAGTCGCTTCCTGGATTTGTCCTGAATACAGATGTCGGCATTTCCATTGAACATCTGCCGGCAAAGATTTGAACCTGCTAATCTATTCAATGAATGGAGGAATTCCAATGAATCAGCTCAACATCTATGCCTTTGCCGATGAAGCTTCTTCGATGATCGACGGACAGATTACCGCCATGAAGCGCAATGGCCTTCAGGGACTGGAAATCCGTGGCGTTGATGGTGTCAACATTTCTGATATTTCCATTGCGAAAGCACGTGAAGTCCATACCAAACTCGCAGAAAACGGCCTCAAGGTCTGGTCTATTGGCTCGCCGATCGGCAAGATCGCGATTGATGGTGATCATGCTACCCACATCGAAAAGTTCCGCCGTACGCTCGAAATTGCACAGGCACTTCATGCAGAAAACATCCGTCTCTTCTCCTATTATATTGATGAAGGCAAAGACCCTGCTGATTACCGTAATGCAGTAATCGATCATCTTGGCAAGCTCCTGTCCTATGGCGAGGGTTCTGGAATTCGCCTGTGTCACGAGAACGAAAAGGGCATTTACGGCGACAATGCCGCCCGGTGCCGTGAGCTCCTCGACACATTCCCGCAGCTTTTCGGCATCTTCGATCCGGCCAACTTTGTCCAGTGCGGACAGGATACACTGGAAGGATGGAAATTGCTGAAAGACCGCATCTTCTATCTCCATATTAAAGACGCAGTCAGCGACGGAACAGTTGTACCTGCCGGTTACGGCGAAGGTCATCTCAAAGAAATTCTTGCAGACTTTATTGCACGCGGCGGCACATCCGTTACCGTCGAACCGCATCTGCAGGCTTTCAGCGGCCTTTCCAATCTGGAACGTCCGAAGGAAGACCGCAAGCTTGGCGTAGGATTCCATTTCCGCGATCTTGATGAATCCTTTGACAAAGCCTGTTCGTCCCTCAAAGAAATCCTCGCTGCACTCTGATCATCCAAAGATACAATTGGAGGAATACCCACTATGGCTGATTTTGTTCGTCTCGGTATTATCGGCATTGGCAACCAGGGTTCAACCTATGCCCGCCGCATTGCACTTGAAAACTGGTGTCCTGAAATTCATCTGACTGCCATTGCAGATATCAATCCTGCCCGTATTGAATGGGCAAAAAACACGCTCGGAACTGAAATCCAGTATTTTGATGATGCCATCGCCATGCTGGACAGCGGTGCCATTGACGCATGCGTTGTTTCCATCCCCCATTATGATCATCCCCGCTACGTCATTGAAGCCATGCGCCGCGGCATTCACGTCATGTGTGAAAAACCTGCTGGTGTCTACACGCTTCAGGCGCGTGAAATGATTGCTGAAGCCGAAAAACATCCGGATGTCGTTTTCGGTATGATGTTCAACCAGCGGACCAACTGTCTCTATCGTAAAATGCGTGAACTGATCCAGAGCGGCAAATATGGCCGCGTCCGCCGTGCCAACTGGCTCATCACCAACTGGTATCGTTCCCAGTACTATTACGACAGCGGTGACTGGCGCGCCACCTGGTCCGGCGAGGGCGGCGGTGTTCTGCTCAACCAGTGCCCGCATCAGCTCGACCTCTGGCAGTGGATTCTCGGCATGCCGGTTAAAGTGCAGTCCTTTATGCGCTATGGTCAGTGGCATGACATTGAGGTCGAAGATGACGTCACAACCATTATGGAATATCCGGATGGACATACCGGTGTCTTCATTACTTCAACTGGTGACCCGCACGGTACGAACCGGTTTGAAGTCCAGATGGACGGTGCCCAGTTGATCGCTGAAGGCGATGAACTCTATGTCTGCGAGCTTGAGCAGCTTGAACAGGAGTGGACAAAGACCAACACCGCGCCATTCGGCTCCGTTCCGTCAAACGTCATCAAGGTTGAAACAGATGGCGAGAACCCGCAGCACCAGGGTGTTTTCAATGCCTGGGCAGGCGCCATTCTCCGTGGAGAGCCGCTGGTCGCACACGGTTCTGAAGGTATCAACGGTCTCATGCTTTCAAATGCAATGCATCTGTCTGCCTTCCTCGGCAAACCTGTTGAACTGCCTTTCGATGAGAAGCTCTATTATGATGAACTCATGAAGCGCGTTGCCACATCCAAACGGAAAACAGGTGGCCCTGCAGTCTTTGCAGATACCGCCGGTTCATTTGCAGGCACCAAATAACAGTCCTCCCGCGGCCTGCCGCCGCGGGATTTTTATAAGGATGAACACTTAAGCGACCGTTTGGTGTCATTCAGGTCCCACAGACAGACATCCTGTCAACAGGAAAAGGCCGATGGTACTTTGCCCCGTTCAGTCAAAAAAACAGCCAGCGCAGAAAGCCAAAGACTGTCTTACAGAAATGCCCGGCACTTTGCACCTGCCTGTCAAAATAACGGACATAATGGATGATTTGGCATCAAATGCGCAAAGCACTATCTTAAGGAGGAGAGAGAGCCATGTCTTACAAAGAAACTGCTGACCGCGTGCTTGGCATGCTGAAATCGGCAGACGGAAACGATCCATCCAATGGGCATCTGACCATGAATAACTGGGAATGGCCCACCGGTGTGGCTCTGTATGGCATATTCAAGACTTATAAGCAGAGCGGTGATCCGGAAATTCTCAAGTACCTGACCGGCTGGTATGATGACATGCTCAGCAGGCCCGAAAAACCGCATCGCAACGTCAATACAGTTGCTCCGCTTCTGGCACTGACGTGTCTCTATGACGAAACCCATCGTGAAGATTATCTTGCTGAAATTGAATCATGGATCAAATGGGTCATGCAGGAGATGCCCCGAACCGAGTTTGATGGTCTGCAGCACTGCACCGTCTGGAACAAGCATTATCAGCAGCTTTGGTGCGATACACTTTTTATGACCTGCCTCTTCCTGGCCAAAGCAGGTGTTGTTCTCAATCGTCCCGAACTCATTGATGAGGCTGAATACCAGTTCCTCATGCATATCCGCTACCTGCAGGATAAAATCACTGGTCTGTTCTATCATGGCTGGACATTTGACCGCCGCCACAATTTTGCCAATGCCTTCTGGGCACGCGGCAATGCCTGGTTCACTGTTGCCGCGGTAGAGCTTTATGACATTACCGGCCACAACAATGCTGCCATGCGTCTCATTCATTCCGCATGGCTCGATCAGGTGGAAGCGCTCTGGAAGTATCAGAGAGTCAATGGGCTTTTCACAACACTGATCGATGATGAATCCTCCTACTGTGAAACCAGTGCTACCGCCGCCATTGCATATGGCATTCTGAAGGGAATCCGCTGTCACTGGCTGCCAGAGGAAAAGTATCTTGAGATGGGCAGCCTCTCAGCCAGCGCTGTTCTTGAGCAGATCGACGAAACCGGCGCAGTTCAGGGTGTTTCCGGCGGTACCGGTATGGGACACAACCTCCAGCATTACCGGGATATTATCGTCACACCAACAGCATACGGTCAGGGTCTTACCTTCCTCATGCTGACCGAACTCATGATTTCTGAATCCGGCAAATAGTTTTCTTATCCCCCGGATGCTTTTTCACCTGCAAGTATATCCATGGCCTGTACAGCCGGCCATGGATATTTTCCTGCCTGGGGAGTCTGATTCATCCACTGCAGGCAGGGAAATCGGCTTTTCTTTGATCCCACCCGCATCTTATTGTCAGCTGGCGAGCAGTCCCTGAAAACACGACTCAAATCATACCCATCTTTAGCCTGGAGCATCCTGAAACAGTCAGTTCCAGTGGCACGGTCCTGTCCACGGTCAGCAGTTTACTTTTCACAATTCGTATGATACAATGTGCCAGACACGGATACCGTCAGGTACTTTTTATGGCTGTTTTTCAGTGTCATACCTTCTATCATGAATATGCATCAGCATATCCGGAAAGGAACAAACAGTTTGAGTTCTTGTGACATCTTTATCAGCTACCGCAGAGCCGGCGGAGATATGACGGCCATGTATCTGTATCAGGCACTCAAAAGCCTGCGCTACAACG
Organism: Clostridia bacterium; assembly: GCA_017469025.1. Lineage (GTDB taxonomy): Bacteria > Bacillota > Clostridia > Christensenellales > Aristaeellaceae > Ventricola. Next base: position 7,721 of record JAFUHD010000129.1, on the reverse strand, counting down.
TCTTCTATGATCTTGAGGTTCTGCGTTCGGGTAAATTCAACGAAGCCCTGTATAAAAGCATCCGTGCCTGCAAGGACTTTGTCATTATTCTCTCTCCCGGTGCTCTGGATCGCTGTGTCGAAGAAGGAGACTGGGTTCGTATGGAAATTGCCGAAGCAATCCGAAGTCATAAAAATATAATCCCAATCATGATGAACGGCTTCACTTTCCCTGAATACCTGCCTGAGGACATCGATGAAATCCGCTACCAGAACGGGCTTAGTTCAACAACTGAATACTTCAGGGCAACCGTTGAAAAACTCTGTGCCCGCTATCTGCAATCAAAGCCAAAGCAGTCCAAAAAGAAGATCATTCTGCTTCTCATATTGTTCCTATTCCTCGCAGGGTGTGCAGCTGTTGCCTACTATACACTGCAAAATCCAGAACACGTCCGTGATATTCTGGCCCGTATTTATCATGTCAGCCGTGACAAAATGGCAGATGTTTATCATACCATTCAGGAAAACTCCAACTGATTCAAGGCAGAGCATCCAGCTCTGCCTTTTTTTGTACCATAAACTATATCCCAAAGGGCACCGGCAAACGATTTCTGCATTTTCTGCCTGAGGCGATGCCTTCTCCCAGCCTGCTTTGATTTCCTTTATTTTCCTTTAATGACATAGTCGTGCTTTCGGCAGCGTATCAATCGCAGTTGTCATTATTTGACAAACCAGCACGAAGTGAAGGGCCATATCTTTCAATACAATCTTCCCTGTAACTGAATCATTTTTTTTCAAAAAACAGTTTTCAGTATTTTTGTTTTATGGTTTTCTGTTGTATAATGTATCCCAATAAAACACGTCCGCTGCATTCGTCAAAACGGTCTTCAAAGATTACAGCGCATTTTCATCAGGCTATACGCCGCCAGGAGGATCAAACATGAAGTTTACCAGAGGTTACTGGCTGACCCGGGAAAATTTTACCATGAACTATGCAACGCAGTGTGTGCGAACTGAAAAGAAAGATACTGAACTGCATGTACTTGCTGCCTGCTGTCCTGTCCGCGGGCGTGGTGACATACTGAACAGCGGAACGCTTGACGTAACATTCTCTTCCCCCATGGAGAACGTCATTCGTGTAGAAATCACTCATTTCGAAGGAAAAGCCTGGAAAACGCCTCATTTTGCAGTAAAGACTTTTGATGTTACACCCTCTATAACTGAAGATGAGCAAAGTGTTACCTTTACGAGTGGAAAACTGAGTGCGCGTGTACTCAGGGAAACCGGCATCTGGCAGGTTGACTTCCTGGCTAACGACGGCCGGCTCCTGTCTTCATCCGGCTATCATGGCATGGCCCATGCCTTCGATAAGAATACCGGACGCGCTTATATGAGCGACAGTCTGATGCTGGATGTCGGCGAAAATGTTTACGGTCTCGGTGAACGGTTTACACCATATGTAAAAAACGGTCAGTCCGTAGACATGTGGAACGCGGACGGCGGTACCGCCTCTGAACTTGCCTACAAGAACATACCATTTTACATGACCAACCGGGGATACGGTGTCTTTGTTGATGACACTTCCGATGTCAGCTTTGAGATAGCCAGTGAAAAAGTAGAACGTGTACAGTTCTCCACAGAGGGTGAATCTCTGGTGTATTACTTCATCTACGGCGCTTCTCCCAAGGGCACACTTGATCTCTATACAGCCATGACCGGGCGCCCGCCGCTTGTTCCTGCCTGGAGCTTCGGCCTTTGGCTCTCCACCTCATTTACAACAAACTATGACGAGGAAACTGCCACCAGTTTCATTAATGGTATGGCAGAGCGGAACATTCCTCTGTCAGTCTTTCATTTTGACTGCTACTGGATGCGTGGATATAACTGGTGTGATTTTGAATGGGATCCGGACACATTTCCGGATCCAGAGGGAATGCTCAAACGTTACCATGAAAAGGGACTGCATCTGTGCTGCTGGATAAACCCATATATTGCCCAGCAGTCTCCTCTTTTCGCTGAGGGAGTCCGCAATGGATACCTGCTCAAAAAGACCAACGGCGATGTCTGGCAGACAGATTTGTGGCAGGCTGGCATGGGCATCGTAGATGTAACAAATCCGGCTGCCAGAAAATGGTACTGCGGCTATTTGAAGAAGCTGCTTGCAATGGGTGTTGACTGTCTTAAAACCGACTTCGGCGAGCGCATTCCTGTCAGGGATATCGCCTATTACGACGGATCCAGTCCGCTTCATATGCACAATTATTACACATTCCTCTATAACCAGATGGTATTTGAAACCATTCGCGAAATCCGTGGAGAAGGCGAAGCTGTTCTTTTCGCCAGAAGTGCAACTGCAGGCAGTCAGCAGTTCCCGGTTCACTGGGGCGGCGACAACAGTGCTTCGTATATTTCCATGGCTGAAACGCTGCGTGCCGGTCTTTCCATGAGTCATTCCGGATTCAGCTACTGGAGTCATGATATTTCCGGATTTGAATCGACTGCGCCGGCGCATGTATATAAGCGCTGGGTTCAGTTTGGTCTCCTCTCCTCTCACAGCCGTCTGCACGGTTCCTCAAGTTATCGGGTTCCGTGGGCATTTGACGAAGAAAGTGTAGATGTAGTGCGCACGTTTACACAGCTTAAATGCCGCCTGATGCCTTATCTCTATGCCGCCATGATAGAAGCCCATGAGCATGGAACGCCCATAATGCGTCCCATGATGATGGAGTTCCCGGATGATCCCGCATGCGACACGCTGGACCGTCAGTATATGCTGGGAGAATCCCTGCTGGTTGCCCCCATCTTTCGTGAGGATGGCCAGGTATCCTATTATCTTCCAGCCGGAAGCTGGACAAATCTGCTGACAAAGCAGGTGTTGAGCGGCGGCACATGGCAAAAAGAAACTCACGATTTTATGTCTCTGCCGCTTCTCGTGCGTCCAGGCACTGTTTTGCCCCTTGGCGCCTGCAGCACGCGTCCGGACTATGATTACACAGATAACGTGGAACTGCATGTCTTTGGTTTCACTGAAGGCATGCAGAAGAAGATAACCCTGTATACCATTCAGGGAAAACCGGCTGCCACCTATCTGGTTTCAATGATCAACGGCCGGGTGTCCGTTGAAACAGATGCTGTGAAACCCTACAGGGTTGTCATACACACTTAAGCTCATTTTCATACAGAACTTTTCTGTATAGAAGCCATTCCGGTCTACCGGCTCTTTTCGGCTGAATATTTTTCCGACAGCTGAACGATTCATACAAAACACATTCAGACTGTCTCATTATGAATCATTCCTTTTCTTCCCATATATCGAAATCCATGATAATATGATACAAATGATGGAAGAGGATTATTTATGAACGATACGATTTCATTCGGTGAATTCATCAAGGAGCTGCGCGTCAAAGCAGGACTCTCTCAGCAGCAGCTCGCTGACCTGATGTTTACCTCCCGTTCCTGCATCAGCAACTGGGAAATCGGCAAGCGGCGTCCGGATGCCTGCATGCTTGGCAGACTGGCCCATTTTCTGAATATCGACCGGTATCAGTTATTTGACGTAATGCAGGATGATATTGCAAAGTCACTCAATATCATCGTTGTAGAAGATGAGCCTGTCCTTCTGAAAGGATTTGTTCATATGCTCTCGAAGTCCATTCCTGCTGCAGAAGTCTATGGTTTCCGGACCGCTGATGACGCCCTGCTTTACGTCTCTTCCAATGTCGTTTCCATTGCTTTTCTGGACATTGAACTCGGACGTTCAAACGGTGTGGACCTTGCTGAAAAGATGATGGCTCTTTACCCGCGGATCAATATCATTTTTCTTACCAGCCATGAAGAATACATGCAGAAAGCACTGGATCTTCATGTCAGCGGGTACGTCCTGAAGCCACTGACACCGGAAATCATTGCACGGGAAATGGCGCATCTCCGTTACCCAATTCCCCTTCCACTGCAGAACCTGGTTTCCTCTTCCCAATAAACTTCATCTCTTTCATTTTCTCTTTTCACGTATCTAATGTCCCGTAAAACTCACAACGGAAATAAGGCTTGTGTACCCAACCGGTACACAAGCCTTTCTGTATTTGTTTTTGCTCTATGACATGATAACTGCTACAGCAGCGTATCTCAGCTCAGCATCCATGAACAGCGCATCCGGAAACACCAACGCAGTCTGATCTTTCCAAAACATACCCGTTCCGTTCTGAATAAACCTTCATCTTTGTATACTGCAGCTTTTCTGGCATCAGCTGTCTTTCCGCTTTGAACGGATAAATGCTTCCAGCAGCCACTGGATGAGTCTCAGAACTTCCAAAATAAAGTCGGCGATATACTGGAGTATGTATGCCTTATAGACACCGCGGATAGTCTCCAGTTCCTGTTCATCCGCCATTTCATACTCCTGCAACATCTGCAGTGCAAGCTCATTTGCCTGCTTTTCTACAGGAATATTCAGGAAAGTCACCACAAATCCAACACCCAAAAGGATACCGTCCAGTGCAAGACAAACTGTTGAAACAATCGATGTAGATTTGAAAAATATATAATCAATAAAAGAGCCGCCAATGAGTATCGGAACAATCAGCATCGGACCAAAGATACCAATCAGGGAAAGATTTCCGCGCAGTTTTGTCTTTGCATCGCCTTCCTCACAAAGTCTGGCCAGAGCTGCCTTCTGAACGCCCAGGGCAACAGCGGTTACCGATTCCCTTTTATCAATCTTTCCAAGCCATGAACGGAGGTAGATCGTCTTTGTCAGTACATTATAATAGTTACCAAAGAGTCCCTCACGAATAAAACCCGCTTTTTTTACCTTGATATGCTGAAGTCCAGAATTATCGAGCGCGTACCGTGCTGCTTCTATACCTGACATGGAGCGCTTAATGGGTGTATGGTTTGCCTTGGTATAACGGAAAAAGACCAATAAACGCAAAACCATGGCAGCAATACCCATGATTGCAATCAAAATGCCTACAATAATATAGGCTATGACCAACCCCTCTGGAACTGCAAACTCAGAGGTTAATTCCCTGAATGTTTCAACATATTCATCAAACATCTTTCTTTTTCTCCTCGATTCATTTATCTCTAACACCAAACAGAACCATTCTGTTTCAGTGCCACAGGCACTTGGTTGCTACTGTTTTACATTTAAACAGCTCTCACCGTTGTTCTTTCCAGGCCAGTGAATTCACAAAAGGCAGTATAACTTTGCTCATTCCTGCTATGCAAATGAAGGAATTGTTAAGTTAATCCACATCTTCCCTTCAGCACCTGCACCGAAATGAAGGTCTTCAACAAACGCCTTTAATGACACAGCTACGCTTTCGGCACCGTATCAATAGCAAATGCCATTATTTGACAAACCCGCACAAAGTGCTGGGCTATAACCTTTATTGCCGCAGCTCCGCCGAAATGAACTGTACTGCCTGTTATTAAACACATCTCAGTGGTGAACACCTGACTGTCTGTTTACGGCGTTTCTGTCTTTTTCGCCGTCCCGTCCTGTGTCCCACTTTAATGATAATCCCTGGCAAGGCACAATAACATCTTCTTTTTCTTTATCGCCTCCCGCTGGTCCATCGGTTCGAAAGGAGAGCATTTTCATCAGATCTGTCTCTCATTCACAAACGACTGTTTGCCGATCTGCCTGCTTCAAAACACCTTGAACAAAGCGAATGATTCCATGCATTTGAGCGCAGAATTCCACCTTCAATTCAATATCAGCAGCAGCCGCCCTCCATTTGGATATACCAGCATTATATGCCATACCTGTCTTGCATCATATTGAATACGGTATTTTCTTTCCCAATTATCCTTCAAAATGGAATACAGTAATGTCACATTTTGTGACATTCTGGCCCGGACAGTACAATTGTTTAGCCGTATCTGAATGAAGGTCAATGACAAGTGGGCTTGCAGGTCTTATAATACACAATGTTCAGTGCAGATTCAACAGGAAAGCATCTGTCTTTCAAAAAACACCTTTGTTTCATCACAAACAAAGGCTTGTCTATATTCTGACATCAGACACTTTATTTCTGTACATATCCGGCAAATTCAGATTACAATCAGTGCACCGAACAGAATAATACCATTGAGGCTGAATGCATATGGCATCCATTTTGAATTCTTTAAATCTCAGTATAAGTATCAGCTCATTTTCTCTCTGTTTTCTTGGAATCATACTGCTGCTGGTCAGTGCCAAACCCAATCACAGAATATTCGTTCACTTTCTGTATTTTTATATCGTTCTGTTTCTGTTCAGCGGCTCCAATTTTATTGGTCAGATTCTTCGCGGACGCCCAGGATCTCTTGTACGTGTTGTCCTGCTCGTTTCAAATTTCAATGAGTTTTTGGCACCTTTTTTTCTCTGTCATATTATTAGCCTGTATTTTTACGGCATCATTGATCCACAAAAGAAGAAAAGCTGGCTGTACATTAACCTATACGTCATGATGTTCATTCACGTCAGTCTGTTGATCATCTCCCAGTTTACCGGCCTTTATTACTCTATCAATGAACAGAATGTATACTCACGGGCGCGTTTCTACTTTGTTTCATATCTGCCCACACTGTACATTCTTATTATAAATGTAAGCCTTCTGTTTAAGCACGCCGACCAGCTCACTCATAAAGAGAAAATTGCTTTTGGAATTTATTATATCATCCCGGTTGCCGCTGCACTGGCACAAATATTCATCTACGGAATATACATAATCCTGTTCTCAACCGTCATCTCTGCCATTACGATGTACATCTTTATTATTTCAGATGCAACAGAACAGTATTACGAAAAAGAAAAGGAGATCGCCCATCTCAAACTGAAAATCACACTGAGCCAGATTAGACCGCATTTTATATATAATACTCTGGCATCCATTTACGTCCTCTGTCAGGATAATCCAAAACGGGCCATGAAAGTCATAGAATCATTTATTCATTATCTCCGTGGCAATTTCTCCGGTTTTTCCGCTGCACAGCCCATTCCATTTCTGGATGAACTGTCCCACACCAAAGCCTATCTGAGCGTGGAACAGATGCGTTATGAAGATCTCCTGACCATCTCTTATGATCTTGATGACAACATTTTCAATCTTCCTGCTCTCACACTGCAGCCAATAGTCGAAAATTCTGTCAAACATGGTATAAAAGATTCTGAACCACTGGAGATTCAGATCCGCACATTCAAAAAAGACAATATGCATATTCTTCAGGTAGAAGATAACGGTATCGGTTTTGATCCTTCAGTTCTGAAAACAAATGAATATGGCGGCCTTCAGAACGTAGAAGAACGGTTACGGTACATGTCCTCCGGCACACTCACTATTGACAGCACACCCGGAAAAGGAACACTGGTTACCATTTCCATCCCTGATAATTAAAGTTAGCGAACCGTCACAGTCCCATTTGAATATGGTTATATTCCCCTGCTTTGTCTCACCTTCAGCAACATATAAACCAAATCCTGATAACCGAAGGTTCAGGCATTAAATCCATGCGGATTTCAATCTAAAATCCAGACATCTGTAAAAAAAGGTCTTCTGCATCCTGGGTGGGTAAGCAAACCGGAGATTCCAAAGTAGCGGAAATCTGAGAGCGTCTTAAAACAGCAGAAGGCTGGAGCCCATGTCGGCAGGCCGGAGGCCTGCTACCAGGCGCTGCGCGAACTGGCAAGAGCAAACCGCAAGAAGCGTGAAGAAACCAGGAAACCAATGAATGCCGCCTGAGTCTCTGTTTTTT
>JAFUHD010000128.1 GCA_017469025.1 Clostridia bacterium | reverse complement strand
AAGCAACCTATCCATGGACAGGTTCAATAGCAGCGACTATCGATATAACAAACACCCGGCAAGTCGCTTGCTGACGCTGAACAAGTGACCAGCCGGGCTTATTCATCATGAATTCAATTCATGTACTTCAATAACACAGCTATGCTTTCAGTTCTTTTTATACCTTAATTTCCAATTCTTTGGTACTAACTAGTACCAAAATGGTTAGATAATTCGTCAAGATATTTATGCCACCACTGGACCATCGATACTTTTGGGACCTGGCTTCTTGCGTGGACTGCCATCCTTATTAAGTAAACCACGTTTCGTTCCTTTAGGAACACCTGGTTTCTTTCTTATTGTTCCATCCTTATTCGTTTCAGATCTCTTGGTTCCTGGCTTTACTCCCGGCTTCTTCTTACGCGCAACTTTTTTCCCCTTTTTCTCTGGCTTTTTCTTCTTTGTATCTGATGATGTTGAATCAGTCGCAATCTTCTTTTGGTTTGGGCTGGGTTTTCTGTGTCGTGGAGTTGGCTTTCTTCCTGCAAGTCTGTCATTTTCATCTTTTGCTATGTCTGACAGAATTGATACAGAGTTATCCAGCACGTTAAAGATGATTTCCTGTATTCCAACTACCCCCTGAATAGGAACATAGCTTTCGCCAATCTTAGACATATACAGATGACTTACTTCCTGGATGACTTCGGGCGTACTTCTGTGAACCTTTTTAGCTGCATTTTCGAGTTCATAACGGATACAAGAAGCAATGAACCCAATAGCAAACTTGGATTGAACACTCTTGGTAGCACGAACGCGAACCTTCCCAAATCCTAAATGTGTCTTAAATATCATATAATCTGTTTCGGAACAGTCACGGCACTGATAGAGATGATGCACTTTTTCAGGCTTCAAATTTTCAGATGTGACGATTGAATACAGACCTTTTTCATCAAAGAGCTTTTGAAGATTCCCAGTAATGATATCTATTTGAGTTTTATCATCAGATATTGTCAAAACATTATTGAGCTGAGAAGCAATTACCGGTATTTCTCCTTTGGCAAGTATCTTTTCACACCGGTCTATTTCAGCATACAGTTTTTTGAGCAATGCTGAAATTCTTTTGCTGCCATTTTCATAATCGTAAAAAAGAGTTAGGTAGTCATTATGCGGATAATTATCAAACAGTTGTACGGTTTTTTGAACTCCAAACAACTTTGTATCCCTGATAAGATACTCTGCATTTAACTTAATCGTATTTCCATAGTCTTCCACAATGGTCTTATAGCCATCAGGACTACCTTTTAACATTATTACATATGCTATGCCTTCTCTATTCAAATAACGAAGTGCATTCGAATCACAATATCCACGCTCCAGAATCACACCCTTTACTCGGATTCCAACTTCTTTCAAAAAGGAAAGGATTCGTTTCATTGCCTTCGCATCAACCAATCCGCCACGGTAAATCTCGAATGTCACTGGTTTTCCATCCTCAGTAACAGCAAATGTGAAACTGATAACCTTTCTGTTTCGAAGAGACTTAGCATGTCCTTTTTCTGCCAGCGTAACCCCAGCACTTACACAATCATCGTTTGAACCATCGATACAGATCCAGACTTCTTCAACTCCGTCCTCTTTGCACTGCAGCGCCCATCGCTTCTTGAAGTCAAGAATTTGAGCATACGTGATCTTCTCCTTGAATAAGTCAGAATAGAATGAATCACTGAGAGCGTTACCGCTGTAGAGCTGCTGTTCACTCATCTTTATTGGAAAGTGTTCCGTGACATTTGTACCATGCAGGAGAGAATACATGACAAAATCAATCATCGCATCGGAATTGGATATACCGAAGCTTAGGTCCATAGTATCCTTTATTCCGGTGAGCATGTTGACAGACTCCGTCACGGCATACATGCCAATGAACTTGAAGGGAATAGGTAATTTTTCCCCAAAGAGCTTTTCCCACTCTTTGGGGAAAATGGTCTTGTATCCAGTGGTGGGATGCATATACTTTACATCATCGTCTGTTACATATCCAATCGTAATCCTCTTTGGCTCTGCAAAACCCTTCTTTGCATTAAATGGTGCCTCTTTAACAAAGAAAACGCGATTACTGTCTGATCTGTTTATGGTGATTCCTTTTACCTTTGGAATAGGAACAATTTTGTCTTTGAACACTGCCATAATTATTTAATTACCTCTTATTTTCGGTTGCTGAAAGTTGGTGCTATTATCACTAACCTGCAGTATACATTATTTAAATAATTATAGCAAGCCTTTTTCTCGAAAAAGTCCTTTAAAATAAGGCATTCTTCGACAATTAAAGGTACTCCGTAAGGTGGTATTTCTTTTTAATTAGTACCAATTTGACGGGAAATAAGGTTTATAAGACTGTGAACTGAATCAGGCAGTATCCCGGACATATATCCGCAGTCCGTATCCGGATGCGGTGCATTGATTGTCGGACTAGTTGTGTTTAATACGTTCTGCAGAGAGCAGTCTCAGTGCCAGAGACTGGGATTTCCATAATACTCATCGAGTGCAGCGCTGAACCAGCGGCCATTCATGACATTGCTGATAACAGCCTGCTTGATCTCGGCAGGAAGGGTATTATCGGCTTCCATCAGCCTGATGATATCTGCATAAGTGGTGCTGACGTCTTTGGCCTCAACAATGGCTTCGCTTTCATTGCCGTCAAAGACCATGGTAGTCTTGTTGTCCGGCGTCCAGTTTGCCCACTGGTCAAGATTTTCGCCGTTGGGATCGCCGCTTGCAAGGAAGTTGGTCAGATAGGCATTGAACTTTGCAGCCATGGCCTGATAACCGGCGGCAGTATAATCGCCGAATCCGCCGTAGCCGTTCTCAGGTGTGAGCATGGGCACGAAGATGCCATGGAAGGAGCCCATGGCAGGCAGTAGGGTGGCACTGTTGATGGAGCCATACTCGATCTGGCAGAGGTAGATGTTTGCATCATACCTGTCAAACATTGCTTCTGCACTGCACTGGGTGTTGAAGATGCGGTACATGTCGGAGCCGTAAAGCTTTGCAAAATCCTTTGCAGCATTTTGTCCGTCCTCATCCAGAGCAGTGATGAGAGGAGAGAAGTAGAAGCCGTCAAAGCTGCAGAAGAGGCTGAACTCGGTGGAACCGGTGAGCATCAGGAGAGGAACGGCATTGTAGGATGCGGTAGCAAAGCCTTCTTTGGGCAGCACTTTGCCGTCTGTGTAGAGATGCGGGAAAGCACTCATACGGATGCCGGCGTTGCCCATCAGGGGTGCCAGCCGCTCGGCTGCAATGCTGTACAGCCATTCTTTGACATCGCTGCCGTCGGTCAGGAGCCATGCTTTGGCGGCATCCTCATCGGCTGCCTTGCCGTCTTCAACGGCGAGAGGGGCCATGGCACTGGCAATCTGGCTGGCACTTGCGGTTTCATCGGCGACGGTCATGCCGCCGGAGAATGCAATGGCCTTGTTAAATTTGTCTGCAAAAATCGGGCTGATGAGAGTGGCCATCACGTCACGTCCGCCGGCGGAGAAGCCGGAGATGGTGATGTTTTCAGGATCACCGCCAAATGCAGCAATATTCGCCTTAACCCAGTCAAGCGCCTTGGCGATATCCAGCATGGTGTAATTGCCGGTGCTGTCCGCTCCGGTCTGCAGCGCAGGCAGACAGTTAAAGCCCAGCAGGCCGAGACGATAGTTGAGGGAGACATAGACGCAGTGATTGTTTACGACAATACGGCTGCCTTCGATTTCGCTGCTGCCGCCTGTCTGGTTGTTGCCGCCGTGAATGTAAACGAGAACGGGCAGCTTCTCAGCGCCGGCTGTGGAATAGACATCCAGATTCAGACAATCTTCGGTACCGGAGATGACGTTCTGGAATGTGCTGTAATCCATTGCGGACTGAATCGCCTGCTCTGCAGGCGCGGTGCAGTTGCGGGCTTCGGTCCAGGGAGCAGGATCAATGGGTGCGCTCCAGCGCAGTTCGCCCGTCGGGGCTGTGGCGTATGGAATGCCATACCATACCAGGCTTTCACCCTTCTCAGTCCCCTGCACATCGCCGAACTGTGTGCTGCGGACCAGTGCGGTGTCTGCCAGTGCGCTGCCTGCCGTCAGGGCAAGACAGAAGCTCATGACAAGCAGGAGTGCAAACATTCTTTTTTTCATGCTGAAAACCTCCATATCATTTTCTGACTGTCAATAACAGGACAGTCCTCAGAATGATTATATCTATGGACAGCATGAAGTTCAAATAGAAAAATATTGTAATAATATATAAATAAACTACAATTTTGAAGCTCCGGTTTCTCTTTGATGGAGTGCACTTCTATACTGATACCGCATATTGACTAAATTCAACTGCTTTTTATGATATGCGTCAAAAGGCATGTGACACTTTCTGTAAGGGACCTGCAGCACGTTGTCCGGGAGCGATACTGCAAAGCGCAGAAAACTCATTCATCAGGGGTAATCCAGCCTTAGTATTCCAGTACATGAGCACAGATACCGCTTCTAAAATGCATAAAATGGTCTGGGAAACCGGCCCGACTCTGAACCGATAAAGAATATCGTATGAGAGCCGTAAGGTGCTTCCCAGACCAATATTTACAGCTAGGGTATGCATATGAATGCTGCATGCTTTGCCATAGCTCTTTTTAACTGGCATTCTCTGACAGGTAGATGCATTATGTCAGGGCAAATCACTGGTATACTCACAGTCATACGTCCAGATCTGTCAGAATATCTCCAACGGAGTACAGAACAGCCTTTCCGGAAATCTTTACCCGGTCTCCGTCAAGCCTGGTATAGAGTGCACCGCTTCGCTCAGATGCCTGGAAACATATGAGTGTGTCTTTTCCAAGACGGCTGCACCAGTAAGGGGTAATCATGCAGTGGGCGCTTCCAGTAACGGGATCCTCCGGGATACCGAGCTTCGGGGCAAATATCCGGCTGACACAGTCATATTCACCGGTACCTTTTGCCGTTACAACTGTCAGCAGACCTGGCAGATTCATAAGGCGCGCCTGGTCGGGGGAGAGGCGGCGGACAGCATCTTCATCCGGAAGAACCAGCAGAAGATCCCGGCTGAGGTACGCTTCAAGCGGCACGATGCCAATGGCAGATGCAATTTCCTCTGTTACATCTGTCTGACTGCATGGATAGGCCGGAAAATCCAGTTCTATACGGTCTCCGTCCCGCTGGGCGGCAAGCGTTCCGATCTGTGCCTCAAACCAGACCTGTGCAGCATCCGGTTCATAAAAGCGGAGCAGCACATATGCAGTGCCCATCGTGGCATGTCCGCAGAAATCGATCTCCCCTTCGGGGGTGAACCAGCGCAGCTGATATGTCCTGGCGGCCCCGGCGGGCATGACAAAAGCAGTTTCGGAGAACCTGTTTTCCGCTGCAATGGACTGCATCAGGCTGTCCTTTGGCCAGCTGCCACGTTCAAGCACACAGACCGCTGCCTGGTTCCCACGAAATACTGTATCCGTGAATGCGTCTACGATATACTGTTTCATGCCTTCACGTATTTTTCTCCATTCAGGAGGACCACATTCAGGGTTTCAACCGTAACCTTCTCCCAGACACCTTCAACGATGTACGGCTCGGTTTTGAGGTACTGATCAAAATCCTCACGGGTGGCAAATTCAAAGACCATCACGGATCCCTTCATCTTGCCGGCATCATCCAGCAGACCGCCGGCGCAAAGTACCTTGCCGCTGATCTTTCCCATGTTTTCAAGATGTTTCGGACGAACTTCCATCCGCTTTTCCAGCTTTCCTGCACCATCATATGCTGTAACTACAAACTGCATGTTATGCTCCTTTCTGATCTTAACCAATCCGATTGTCATAAGTGTGTTCCGCCATCCTGTGATGGCTGATCTGATCATACCGGAAGATTTTGAAAAAGTAAAGTTTTCATCTGCAATCTGCGCCACATAAGACGTCGGAATCATAGAGCTAACTTCACCGGCATTGCGGCAGATGGAGAACGCCTTAGCCTGCCAATTGCCTTTCTCCCTGGCAGCACTGCTGACAAGGATATGGCCCAGCACTACTGTGTGCTGGTTTGTCAAATAATGATAACTGTAATTGATACGGTGCCGAAAGCACGACCATGTCATTAAAGGATATGGCCCAACACTACTATGTGCTGGTTTGTCAAATAATGATAACTGTAATTGATACGGTGCCGAAAGCATGACCATGTCATTAATGGAGCGGCATCATGGAGAGAGGTACCGTTCCATGGAACGGTATGTCATGCGCTTACAATGGAAATGACTGCATGTGCGGATCATCCTGCAATGGTTACTGTCATAACCGGGCAATGCATATAGACGCCCCGGAAAACATGACTTCAGTGCATCTGGCTCTGCTTTTCCGGATGTTCACCGATGGACAATTGTCCGGATCTCCTGACATTGCGACTATTCCCTGTAACTTCAGAATTTGCCAGTCCTGCACGCCGGCCGGGCAGCCTTGTGCATGGACAGATGTCCCGCCATTTGCCATCAGGCTTTTCAGCTGCCCATTAGCTGAAGTGCCGCCGCCTGACATCAGGACAGCTCATCTCACCAGGCAGGGATTCAGGAAAATTACGCGAATCTGTCCGCTGCATGAAATCAAAGGGCAGTGTATCTGCTGATACGAGGCGTTTTTCTCTGTGTGTGCATATTTTGCATGCGGCGTTTATACGCTGTCTGACGGGAAGCTGCCGGTCATCTGATACAGATTTGAACCGGGAGGACAATTTGGCACACAAGAGCATTATCTGTGGACAAGAACCGCATTGCCTGAGGAGCGTGGGGAGCTTGTTTCAGGCTTGCTGTCATGCTGCTGGCATGATACACTTTGATCAGGTGGGGCAGAGTTTATCTGTTCCCGCCCAATTAAAATATCCGTAAACTGCAGAGCCGGTTCAGACGCTCTGGCAGGAAAGGAAACTTTACCGGAGGACCATTGTCAATGCGGTTCAAGAGAATACTGACATCCACTGTGATCATACTGATTCCCTGTATCCTGGGGATTCTGGGGATGATTTCTGGCGGTATACAGACTGGAATATGGGTACAGAATCCCATTTTTATTTTGTCTTGTGCCATCGCGGCTTTTGCCGTGGGCCGGTTCGGGATCCGCATTAAGGCCACGGCTGTGGTCATGGCATCCATCCTTCTGATTGGGGCGACCTGGCTTGGCCCTGACATCAGCGGTGTCCACCGCTGGCTGCGCGTGCCAGGCATCTCATTCAATGCTGCTGCTGTTGTCCTGCCTGCCTGTATTGTTGCGCTGACACAACTGGCAGATGAACAGCGCACGGGATGGTTTTCATGCGGAACTGCAATCATTGCCATGCTGCTCTGTATGCAGCCGGACGCATCCCAGCTGCTTGCATTTGCACTTCCCATGACCGTTCTGCTCATCTGCTCACAACTTAACAGGATTTTGAAATGGTCCGGAGCGGGTATTCTGACCATTCTGACCGTACTGTCATGGCTGCGCGGGGACACACTTGCGCCGGTCAGTTATACGGAGGGGATACTGACACTCCTGCGGGATCAGTCTGTTCTGCTTTACATTGCGGGCATCCTTGCGCTGTGCGTGGTTCCAGCATTCCTGATTATTCAGGGAATCCGGGAAGAACGGAAAGTGTGGACGTTCCTGGGACTGTATTACGCGCTGATGATACTTTCTACCTTTTTTGGAAGTTTTCCTGTACCGTTCATGGGCTATGGTGCTTCACCGATTCTGGGGTATTTCATGATGCCAATGGCGTCAACCAGTTTGATAATTACTAACAAATATTGACGAATTTGGGGTTGGCTGACTGATAACCATAAGTCTGTTGTAAGAAATAGTTAATATTTAGACGACTTTTTTTGCAGAATCATAGCTGTTATACTTTTGATTTTGCAATGACAGCGTGTTTTCTCTTGGCGTACTAGCAATAAATAGTACTGGGAGGATATATGCAAACTATTGTATACACAGAAGGAAAGAACGGACAACGATATGCGTATGAGAGCACCGGCTACAAGAAGATCTATAGCATTGCCTGTCTCATTAGTGGAAAACCTCTGATATCCGCAGTACCCAAACCATGGCCTTCTATCCTGACTGTTTAGACATCCTAACATGCTAGGAGAGAGTCTTGCTATATGGCCTGGATTGCTGAGAACCGCCAGGAGCTTACAACAGCGGCAATGGAAAAGAATTTGTCCAAGTTTCGAATGTTGCAAAAAAACAGCCGGATTATGGATCTAGCTGCTATGAAATATTATTAAAATAATGCGGGAAAGGAGAAAAAAGCGAGCATTGGTTCTGTTCTCTGCTTCATCTACTTGGAGCTCATATTCTACAGATGACGGCAATGAAAACCAATACCTACCCCAGCAGGACTGTCTAAGTCATGTTCAGTGCTGCCTAAGTTATGCCCAAAGAATGTCTTGACTGTCTAATATTTGTACTTGACTTTGGGGTCACTTTATACTGCAATGGGAGGGGAGAGAGGTCAAACTCTCCCTCTACCCTATTGCTGCAGTGCGGAAAGGAAGCTTAAGCATGCGCCGCGATTCAGTTATCTTTTCATGATTTCAGCAATCTGGCGGATGGCCATTCTGCCTTCCAGAATAGGATAATCCGGATATACGTGGTTCAGTCCATGGCCTACATACAGATTTACATCTGAATTCCCCCTGAGCTTTTCATACAGCATCATATCGTCCGGATAGAGCATCTCCCGGGTCCCTACAAAGATGCTCACATGTTTTAGCGGGGACAGATCGCCATTGATCGGTGAAACGTGCCAGTCATTTACCGGAAGGCTGCCTGCCCAGGCTTTGCCGCACAGACGGCCCATAGTCACGGTAAGGAATTGTCACGAAATAACTTGATCAACCTTTGCCGTTTTTTAGCCCTCGAATTCGATAGTTCCATTTGTTCGATGTTCCAACGTT
>JAFUHD010000018.1 GCA_017469025.1 Clostridia bacterium | reverse complement strand
TCTACCGGATTCGGCTGGACGGCGGTGAAGCTGTCCGTGCATTTGAAATACAAAAAACGGTTACCGGTATCCGGATGACAGGAGACGGACGGTATATTCTGCTTGTAAAGGAAGATCTGAATGCGCTGCCTGAAAATGCTACAGAGGCAGAGCGCGAAGAAGCACAGGACTACCATGTCCTTGAAGAACTTCCCTACTGGGCTAACGGCGCCGGTTATGTTTCCCGGCTCAGGCATGCACTTTATCTGTATACCCCGGATGGAAATGCACTCAAAAAACTGACGGATGACTATCTGAATGTCCGCACTTTTGACGTTCAGGGAAATACAGTGCTTTATGCCGGAGACCGGTATACCGATATGCTGTCCCTGTACGGCACAGCCGGTCTGATTACACTGGATGGTCAGACTAAAACCATCGTACCGGACAACCGCTTCCGTATAGACGATGCCGCATTTCTGGGCAGCAGGGTTGCGCTTGTCATGAGCGATATGAACCCCTGGGGAATGGGACAGATGCCTGCCATTTATCTGGCAGATCCATCGGATGGTACCCTTACCTGTCTTGCAGCGCCCGAACTCGCACTCGGCAGTGCGCCCATGAGTGATGCGCTTTACGGTACCGGCCGTACATTTAAAGCAGATGGCAGTACCTTGTACTTTACCGCGCTTCGTCGTGATCAGAGCAGTCTTTTCCGCCTCAGTGAAACCGGTGTACTGGATGAAATCCCCTGGCAGGATGGTTCCGTGTTTGCTTTTGACGCAGTCGGTGATACGGTGGTAATTGCCGGATGCGAAAATGACAGGACAGCTGATCTCTATACCTTCAGAAACAGTGTCTTTGAGCGGTTGACCAGTGTAAATGACGCCTATTTTTCCAAATATCAGGTCCATCATGCTGAACCGCTTCCCTTTGTAAACGAAGCCGGTCTGGCAATGGACGGCTGGGCTCTGGTACCGGATGGACCAGGTCCGCATCCGGCCGTCCTGGAAATTCACGGCGGTCCCCGCTGTGCATACGGAACCCCTTTCTTCCATGAAATGCAGGTCCTATGCGCAAAAGGCTACTATGTCTTTTTCTGTAATCCGCGCGGTAGCGAAGGATATGGAGAAGCGTTTGCAGACCTTCGCGGCAAATATGGAACCATTGATTATGATGATCTCATGCTGTTCCTGGACCATGCGCTTGAATGTTATCCGGATGCAGATTCCTCTAAACTCGGCGCATGCGGCGGTTCTTACGGCGGCTTCATGTGCAACTGGATTGAAGGTCATACCGACAGGTTTGCTGCCATCGCCTCACAGCGCAGCATATCCAACTGGGTTTCCGACTTTGGCACTAGTGAGATTGGTCATACCTTTGACCGAAACGAATCTGGAACAGACCCCTGGCAGGGTATGGATGTGCTCTGGAACATGTCACCTTTAAAGTATGCAGCAAATGCACGTACTCCGATTTTATTTATTCATTCCCTCTGCGATTACAACTGCACCGTTGACCAGGGACTGCAGATGTTTGCTGCAATGAAGCACTTTGGCGTTCCCACAAGGGTCTGCCTGTTTGAAGGCGAAAACCACTCCCTCTCCCGTTCAGGCAAACCGAAACACCGCCTGCGCAGGCTTGCTGAAATCGAAGCATGGTTTAAGCGTTATCTGGAAAGTGAGGCCGACAATGGGTAAATATATCTTAAAGCGCCTGTTGATCGGCGTTATTACCCTGCTGGCGCTGGCGACCATCACCTTTTTTCTGATGCACATCATCCCCGGTTCCCCGTTTGCCGGTGAAACCAGCAAACTGCCGGCTGCCGTCAAGGAAAAGCTCATTGCCAAGTACGGTCTAGATCAGCCGCTCTTTATACAGTACACAACCTATTTGCGCAACGCTGTTCATGGAGACTTTGGAACATCTCTCAACCGGAAAGGACGCGAAGTAACAGATATTATCATGAGTGGAATTGGTCCCACGGCATCCCTTGGCATGGTTGCTTTTGTCATCGCCATGACTGTTGGAATTCTTCTGGGGACAATTTCTGCTTTTTCAAAACAGCGCTGGGTATCCGGATTTGTTGCCGTATTGTCGACCATCGGTGTCAGCGTGCCATCATTTCTGATTGCACTGCTCATGATGCTCGTTTTCGGTGTTCTGCTTGGATGGCTGCCCATTATTGGTCTGTCTACCTGGCGGCATTACATCATGCCCGGCATTGCACTTGCACTTGCCCCCATCGCAATGATTGCGCGCCTTGTCCGTTCCAGTCTGCTTGAAGTCATGCGCCAGAATTATATG
>JAFUHD010000127.1 GCA_017469025.1 Clostridia bacterium | reverse complement strand
CGGCGGATATGGTGGTTGTCGGACAGTTTGCCGGCAGTGATTCACTGGCTGCAGTTGGAGGAAACAGCTTTGTCATCTCACTCATGGTTGGCCTATTTATGGGCATGTCTGTCGGTACGAATGTGCAGATGGCTGTAGGGCGTGGGCGAAATGACGAAAATGCAATGGCAAGGGTACTGCACACGTCATTGCTCTTTTCCGTGCTGTGCGGCACAGTGCTGGACATTGTCGGTCTTGTGATGGCCGGACAGATCCACGCATGGCTCGGAACAGGAGCTGCGGGCAGCTCCCTGAGGGAGCAGGCTGTCCTGTATTTCCGGATATATTTTGCCGGCATGCCTTTTATCATGCTGTATAACTTTGAATCTGCGCTGCTCAGGAGCAAAGGGGATACAAGACGTCCGCTGTTTGTGCTGACGCTTTCCGGCATTCTGAATGTTGCTTTGAATCTTGTGTTTGTACGCCTGCTGCACAGGGCAGCGGACGGCGTAGCGTTTGCGACAACGATATCAAACGCATTCAGTGCCATGGCACTGCTGTATCTCCTTGCAAAAGAAGAGGGACCGTACAGGGTCAGCTTCAGCCGGATGCGGATTGACGGGCGTACATTGGCCGGGATTATTCGTGTCGGTCTTCCTGCGGGTGTTCAGAGCAGTATGTTCTCAATTGCCAATGTCATTCTGCAGGCTTCTACGAATGCACTCGGACAGGCTGCCATAGCAGGGACAACTGTGGGATTGTATTCGGAATACTTCGGGGCGGATACGATTGCCGGATTCAGTCAGGCAGTGACGACCTTTGTCGGTCAGAATTACGGTGCGGGCAATCTGAAACGCTGCCGGCAGATCACGCGCATTGGCGTAATCTGCGGTGGAATCAGCACATTTCTCGTAAATCTGCTGGTCATCGTTATGCGGGAGCGCTTTGTGGCCATATTCACATTTGACGCGGCTGTGGCAGCTGTTGCCTGCATACGCATCACAAATGTCTCTCTTTTTCAGGCATTTAACGGTATTGGCGAGATCCTGTCCGGTGCGATGCGCGGAATGAACCGCTCGCTGGTACCGGCACTGCTCAGTGTCTTTTCTATTTGCGGTGTGCGGCTTGTCTGGGTGTTTGGGTTCTATCCGGCAAACCAGACCTACGAAAACCTGATTGTGGCGTATCCGCTCAGCTGGGCATGCAGTCTTCTGCTGCTGACCTTCGCATATTTTCTGGTTCGCAGGCGGGTGGATGAAGCCGAAAGGCATCATGCATTCAGACGCACAGGGCAGTGAATGTTTCCTGGAATCTGCATGACGTGAAGTGCCTGTCTGATAATGACCAGAGCTGAAAAAGCTGTTTCGCCATAACGTGTCAGATTCTGCGCTGAAACCCTTTCAGTTTAAAAAGGAACTGGAAAAGGGCGAATATGATTATATTTTACACCAAATAATTATATACTTACTGACAAACCGCAGGTTGAAAAAAAGTCATGAGTATGATAGACTTTTAAGTAACTCGGGAATAGAAACAGATAATACTTTTTAGCTGGAGGTTGTCTTTTTCTGTGTCTAGTGAGGAGAGAATACGCAGTGGGCAATGCAGATAAAAAATCGCTGCGCCCATATTTGTCACCGCTTGCAGTATGGGCGTTTTCCATTGGAACCAGCGTCGGCTGGGGGTCACTGGTTGTAACGGCCAATACCTACCTTAGTCAGGCCGGGCCTCTTGGCACAACGCTCGGCATGATGATTGGCATGATTATCATGCTTCTGATCGGATACAATTATGCCTATCTGATCAATTCCAGCCCGGAGTCAGGAGGAAGTTACGCCTTTGTCCGGAATGCATTCGGACATGATCATGGTTTTCTGATATCCTGGTTTTTGTCGCTGACATATCTTGCGGTTCTGTGGGCCAATGCAACATCGCTGCCCCTGTTTGCCAGATATTTCCTGGGCGGTGTTTTCCAGTTTGGCAAGATGTATACGCTCTTTGGGTATGATGTATACATTGGAGAGGCTCTGCTGTCAATTGCGGCGATTCTGCTGTTCTGTTTTCTGGTCAGCCGTCACCAGTATCTGATGGCAGCCACCAATACCGTGACCGCCATCATTTTCTTCGGGGCAATTGCACTTTGTTTTGCCGTTGCAATGGTGCGCCGTGACGCTGCTCTGATACCGGCTGCCGTGCCGGACAAAAATGCGCTTGGACAGATCATCAGAATTGCATGTATTTCGCCATGGGCATTTATCGGTTTTGAAAACATATCTCATTTTTCCGAAGAATATACCTTTGAGCGGAAACGGGTATTCAGAATTCTGGTATGGTCAATTGTCTGTTCAACGCTGGTTTATGTGTTCGTTTCGCTGCTTTCCGTGACCGCATATCCGCCGGAGTACAGCAGCTGGCTTGAATATATCCGGGATATCGGAAATCTGACTGGCATTAAAGGTCTTCCTGCTTTTTATGCAGCTGAACATTATCTTGGACAGACAGGCATCACAATTCTGATGATTGCCCTGATGTGCCTGATTATCACCAGCCTGATCGGCAACATTACTGCATTGAGCCGGCTGTTTTATGCGATGGGCAGGGACGGCATCCTGAGCGAACGGTCCGCTGTGCTTAACCAAAAGGGTGTGCCGGAGAATGCAATCCCTCTGATTGCGCTGGTTTCCTCTCTGGTCCCGTTTGTCGGCAGGTCCGCCATCGGCTGGATTGTGGATGTCACAACGATCGGGGCAACGCTGACATACGGGTATGTTTCCGGCGCTGCAATGGTCATCGGAAAGCGTGAAGATAACAGGAAGGCATATCAGGCGGGGAAAATTGGCGTTGGTCTGATGATGTTCTTCAGCGCATATCTGCTGCTGCCGAACTTTGTCGGCATTCAGTCCATGGAAAAGGAAAGCTACTTTCTGTTCATGGTCTGGGCGCTGCTTGGTTATGTCTTTTTCAGGTCCGTTCTTCACCGGGACAAGAACAGGCGGTACGGGCAGACCGTTGTCGTCAGGATTTCGCTCCTGAGCCTGATCATTCTTATCTCAATGATCTGGATGCGCCAGTCCATGGTTGATTCCAACCGCAATATGATGGAAGCAATCCATGCGCATTATGAGACGTCCGGTGAGTTTACACCGGACCGCCAGAGCGATGAAGCGTTCGTTGAGGAACAGCTTGAAAAGCTGAACAGGGAGAATACCAGAACAGTTTTGACAGCAACGGTGCTCTTTGCATCTGCCCTTATTGTGATGCTTTCCAACTATTCCTATATGAACAAACAAACCAGGGAAAATGAAAAGATCGCCAATACGGATTCCCTGACCGGTGTCAAGAGCAAGCACGCATATCTGAAAAGGGAAAATGAAATGGATTCAGAGATCCAGCATGGATCTGTACAGCCATTTGCGGTTGCCCTGTGTGATGTGAATGAGCTCAAAGTGGTCAATGATACGATGGGACACAAAGCCGGAGATACATACATTTGTGATGCCTGTCACATGATATGTCATATCTTTGACCATTCTCCGGTTTACAGGATCGGCGGAGACGAGTTCGCGGTTATTCTGACAGGCAGCGATTTTGAAGACCGGGCAAACCTGATACAACAAGTTCATATACAGTCGCTTGAAAACCAGAAAAGCGGAAAAGTGGTTGTTGCCGTCGGTATTTCAGATTATATTCAGGGACAGGATCTGAGCATCCGGGATGTCTTCGAGCGCGCAGATGCCATGATGTATGGAAACAAGCAGGAGCTCAAGGCTTCCCGCATCAAATCCTGATTTAGAAGGATCGTCTTTTCGAGAGGAGATGGCCCAGCATTTCATGCTGGTTTGTCAAATCATGACAACTGCAATTGATACGGTGCCGAAAGCACGACTATGTCATTAAAGGAGTCTATTATGAATACGGATGCCATCATCCGGAAAAACAAACGGACAGTACTGATTGTTGAGGATGAACTGATAAACCAGCAGCTGCTGGGTTTTATCCTGCAGGGACAGTATAATGTGCTTTATGCAGGAAACGGACAGGAGGCAATGGACATCCTCCATGAGGGGACGCATCAGATTTCGATGATTCTCCTTGATATCAACATGCCTGTCATGGACGGCATTTCATTTCTCAAACTGGCTGCCAAAGATGAGATGATTCATCCAATTCCGATCATCGTTCTGACCGGTGACAAGGATGTGGAGCTTGAAACAATCCGGCTGGGCGCTATGGACTTCATTATGAAGCCGTATGATATGCCGGACATTATCCTTGCCAGGGTACAAAGAATAATTGAGTTTGTTGAAGACAGACAGATTATCCGCGATGTGGAACACGATCCGCTGACCGGTCTTTATAACAGAAACTTCTTCTTTGAGTATGGGAACCGCATGCTGAAAAGCGCGCATGGTCAGTCATATGATATGCTGGCAGTTGATATCGACCGGTTCCGCATTGCCAATGAGATGTATGGAAAGGCGTTCGGTGATCAGGTGCTCTGCGCAGTTGCTGACGGAATCCGTTCAGCACTGAATGGCCGTTGAATCGGTTGCAGGGCAGATGCGGATCTGTTCTATGTGCTGATTGAACATTCGGAATCGCTTCGGTCACTGCTTGATATCATTACCAGCCATTTGCGCGACGGAGAGCATCAGACGATCATCAGGCTGCGCATGGGCGCATTTGAAAATATCAGCCGGGAGCGCAGCATTGACTGGTACGCCGAGGCTGCCGGTGCGGCCTGTGATACAATCCGCGGCAATTATCAGCAGGACATCATGCTCTATGATGAGAAACTGCATGAACAGGAGCTGTATAATGAGCGCCTGATAGCGGATGTGGATGAAGCCATTGAAAAGCGTCAGTTCCGGGTGTTTTATCAGCCCAAATATGAAATCCAGGGCGAGAGGCCGCGGCTGGTCAGCGCAGAGGCACTGATCCGCTGGCAGCATCCCGAGCTTGGATTTGTCAGCCCCGGTGCCTTTATTCCGCTGTTTGAGGCGAACGGTCTCATTCTGAAACTGGACAATTATGTCTGGGAGGAGGCAGCGCGCCAGATTCACGAATGGAAGGAACAGTACGGCATTGATCTGCATATTTCTGTGAATGTATCACGGAAGGATCTGTTTGAGCCCAATCTCACCGACCGGCTGCTTTCCATCATTGAAAAGCATGGCGTCACGATCGAAGATCTCTATCTGGAGGTCACCGAATCGGCTTATTCCCAGGATACCAGCCAGATGGTGAAAGCAGTTGAAAAGCTGCGCAATGCCGGATTCAGAATTGAAATGGATGACTTCGGCTCCGGTTATTCTTCACTCAACATGCTTTGCGTTATGCCGATAGACGCCCTTAAGATTGACATGAAGTTTGTACGCAACATTGTTGCCACCAGTACGGGCTACAGGATGGTGGAGCTGGTTGTAGAGATGGCAAGGGCGCTTAAGGTCCCGGCAATTGTCGAGGGCGTTGAAGACGAGGAACAGTACCAGCTGATCCGCAAGGTTGGCTGCGATATAGTGCAGGGTTATTATTTTTCAAGGCCTGTTGACGCGGAGAACTTTGAAAAACTGATTCAGCGCGAGGCCGAACTGCAGCGCGATTCACAATAACAGGAGGATCTAAAGATGATTACCATTGATGCACTGAAAGCCTATGGCGCAAACGTACAGGAAGGGCTGGGCCGCTGTTTCAATAATAAGGATTTCTATCTGAAGCTGATAAACATGGGTCTTGCGGATGCCAATTTTGACAAGCTGAAAGCAGCCATGGAAGCGGGAGATGCCAAGGCTGCATTCGAAGCTGCCCATGCGCTCAAGGGCGTTACCGGGAATCTTTCTCTTACGCCGATTTATAATCCGGTCTGCGAACTGACTGAGCGTCTTCGCGGCAAGAGCGAAATCGGAGATACCGGAGTCCTGCTCGACACGATCATGACCGAACTTGAGAAAGTCCGTGCCCTGAACGCGTAAATCTGAATTGACAAAAGGATGCAACCCGGCGGTGTTGCATCCTTGCTTTTTTTAGAAAACCATGCTGCAGCAGGGGCTGCCGGCAGTATTTCCAGGATGCGCGCATCCCGGAAAGGCTAAGCGGGCAGCGTATGGCTGAAAGTGCACCGGTATTTTAGATCACAGCAGAGAATAGCTGAAAAAACGGAAGGATGTGACAGAAATGAAAATACTGATCTTTATCCTGTTTCTGACCGCGGTCATGGTATTCAGCGCTATGGCAGTATCTGAAACGGAAGACAACGTAAAGGCTGAGAATGCCTTTATGCAGGCGGCACTGGACGAAGCATATGCGGGGATAACCGCAAAACACGGCGGTCCGTTTGGCTCGGTCATTGTTAAGGACGGAGAGATCGTTGGACAGGGACATAATCGGGTGCTTATAAACAATGATCCGACATGTCATGGTGAAATTGATGCGATCCGGAGAACCTGTGCTGCGCTTGGGACATATGATCTTTCCGGCTGCGAGCTGTATACGACGGGAGAACCGTGCCCGATGTGTCTGTTTGCATGCCTCTGGGCGAATATTGACAGGGTATATTACGGGTGTACCATTGAAGATAACAGTATCATTGGTTTCCGAGATGAAGCGCTGGATGAACTGACCGGCGGACGTGATAAACTGTCAGACTATCTGATCTGCATGGACAGGGAAGCATGTCTCGTTTTATTCAACGCATATATCAGCATGGAGCATACATCGTACTGAAACGTGCGTATTTTGACTTGGGAAGCCGGCAGCGTATCTGGTTGGTACTTTCTTCCGGCGTAAGAATGACCGGCTTCCCAGACAAAAAATGGCTTTGATACGTGATAAAGATGAGAGATGGCTGCCTGACGCGGAACAGGAGGCCTTCATGAAGAAACGGTCTGCATTTATGGAAACAGAGGAGGCTTTCGGTGTGCAGCATATGGTTGCAGACGTGAACTGTGCATTACATGATGATGGAGAAGCTGACATGATCCTTTCAACCTGGCTCGGCAGCATACGGGTCACCATAGGAGATGAGGGCGTAACCGGCCTCTGGTTCACAGACTGCCCGCCGCATAATTGTCCTGTATCTGAAGAAAAGGAAGCGGTGCTGGAACAGCCTTTGTTCAGACAGACGGCCGACTGGCTGAATGAATACCTGTCAGGTGCAAAGCCTCAAAACTGTCCGCCTGTCTGCCTTCATACGACACCGTTTCGAAGAATGGTGTACCGGAAAATACTCGAGATCCCTTATGGAGAAACGCGCACGTATGGTGAAATTGCTGCAGCACTTTCGGCAGAGACGGGGAGGACTGTCTCTGCGAGAGCAGTCGGAGGTGCAGCAGGACACAACCCGGTGCTGCTCCTGATTCCATGCCACCGGGTAATCGGGGCAGGCGGTTCCCTGACCGGCTATGCAGGCGGCATTGAACGCAAACAAAAGCTTCTTAAATTGGAATCGCACAAGTCCATCTGAATCGTGTTCCTGCTGGAATCGCCGACATGCGGTATGCTGCAGTCAGCGCATGGGGGATGCCGCCCTGAAAGAAGGACGGTACTGCACGATACATACACTGAAAAAGCTGAGACAAAAGTCTCAGCTTTTTGGATTATTTATGAGGAACCTGCTGTTCAAAGACTTTACGGAACATGTCCGGCTCAGAGATTGCGTAGAAGATGCACCGGTCACAAATGCCCGTTTCTGCGTTCATATATGCGGGGGCAGAAGCAATGGTTCTCCATTTCCTGGGCTTCATTTTGACTGTATCCGGACCGATCAGAAGACATGTATGATGGTCGGCGTCGGTTACAAACTTGTAAGTGGTAATGGACTTGAACGGGATTTCCTTGAGCATTTCATCATAGCCCCAGAGAATGCGCTTATTTGTGATGTAGAAATGCTGCTTTCTCACTTTCCTGGCATCAAAGAAGGCACTGAAAATGATGTAGAGTCCGATACAGAGGAAAGCAATAACAAATATCCATCTGAATGTGTTCCTTGGAATTGCATACCAGCAGTACCAGATGATAATGCCTGCGCAGAGTACTGAAGTGATTACACTTTTTATGATAAAGGTCTGTTTGTGTTGTCGAGGACCGTAAAGGGTTCCGGTTTACTCTCGCACAGGACAGTTTCATCACTTTTGAGCATTTGCTTTAATTCTTCATTCATGAAAAGCCTCCGTTTTGGCATTCTGTACATTTCACGGGTGTACATCGATTGTATCATTGGAGGCTGTTAAAACGGCGCGACATCTGTCCAGGCAATAAAAAAAGCAGGACCTGCGTCCTGCTTTGATAAATGAGATCAGCCGAATACGCTGAGGAGGAATCCAGCAGCAATTGCGGAACCGATAACACCGGCAACGTTCGGGCCCATGGCATGCATGAGCAGGAAGTTGGACGGATTGGCCTTCTGGCCTTCACGCTGGGAAACACGGGCAGCCATCGGGACGGCGGAAACGCCGGCAGAACCGATGAGCGGATTGATCTTGCCGCCGGAGAGCTTGTACATGAGCTTGCCGACCAGCAGACCGCCGATTGTGCTGAACGAGAAGGCAATCAGGCCGAGAACGACGATGTAAATCGTCTTGATATTGAGGAAGTTGGAACCGATCATCGTGGCGCCGACGGAGATGCCGAGGAACAGCGTAACGATGTTCATGAGGGCATTCTGGGCCACGTCAGACAGACGCTCGGTAACACCGGTCTCCTTCAGCAGGTTGCCGAACATAAGGCAGCCGATGAGCGGAGCGGTAGAGGGGAGAAGGAGAACGACAAAGATGGTAACAACGATCGGGAAGATGATCTTCTCGGTCTTGGTGACCTCACGCAGCTGTTCCATCTTGACCTTGCGCTCTTCCTCAGTGGTGAGGGCGCGCATGATCGGGGGCTGGATCATCGGGATCAGGGCCATGTAGCTGTAAGCTGCAACGGCGATGGGTCCAAGAAGATGAGGCGCCAAACGGGAGGTGGTCAGGATGGCCGTCGGGCCGTCAGCACCACCGATGATGCCGATGGAAGCAGCCTCGTTGCCGGTGAAGCCCAGGAGATTTGCGCCGAAGAAGGCGAAGAATACACCGAACTGGGCGGCAGCGCCGAGGAGCAGTGAGGCAGGGTTGGAGATCAGCGGACCAAAGTCAGTCATGGCACCGATGCCGATGAAGATCAGGCACGGATAGAGGCCGGCTTTGACGCCGATGTAAAGTATATCGATCAGACCGCCGTGCGACATGATGTAGCCGTAATTGTGGGCATAGGGGCCGGTCTCATCGAGGAAGGCGCTCCACAGTTCCGGGTGATACAGCGCGTTTGCGGCGTTCAGCTCGGGGGAGAGACCTTCAAAATAGCTGATGTTTGCCAGCAGGCATCCAACTGCAATGCCGACCATCAGAAGCGGTTCATACTGCTTCTTGATGCCCAGATACAGGAGGACGCACGCGACAATGATCATGATCAGGTTTTTCCATCCGCCGGCAGCGATAATACCGGCAAAGCCGGACTCCGTTACCAGCGAAGCAAGGGAATTCAACATATGCATTTCCCTCCATTATCCAAGAACTACGAGCGCAGAACCTGTATCCACCTTGGTACCGACGTCAACAAGGACCTGAGCAACGGTGGCATCGTGCGGCGCCATGATCTCGTTTTCCATCTTCATGGCCTCGAGAACGATCAGAACCTCGCCGGACTTGACAGCCTGGCCGGCCTTCACGTTGACCTTTACGATGGTGCCGGGCATCGGGGAACCGACCTGCTCGCCGGCAACGGCAGCAGGCGCGGCCGGGGCGGGAGCGGGCGCAGCGGCTGGAGCCGGAGCGGCAGCTGCGGG
>JAFUHD010000126.1 GCA_017469025.1 Clostridia bacterium | reverse complement strand
AGAGATTCGGAAGCAGATCCTTATACTCTTCGAGCTTCTTGCCGTTGATGTCATTCAGGTTAATAACACCGCCCATGGCAGCATAGGTCTGAATGGTCGGATAGGAATAGGTAACGCACACGTCAGGTGCCGTTCCGGCAGCCAGAGCGGTGTTCAGATCGTCGACCTCTGTCCAGCGGCCGATGGACTGGAATTCAACTTCAACGTTGTAGCGCTCAAGCATACCCTTCTTGATATACTCGGCAAAAACATTGCTGGTCGGATCTGTTCCGCCATCATTGTAGCGGTTGAAGATCTCGACAGTGATGTGCTTGGTCTCCGGGAATCTTCCATCAACCAGTTCTTCCGCCATTGCCATAGCGCAGGTCAATACGATGGCAAGGGTCAAAACAAAAGCCAGAACCTTTTTCATGATACAATCCTCCTTATAAATTTATCTCAAGGACATATGTCCCAGGGAACAAAATCAGCCCTTAACCGCACCAATGGTGACACCTGTCACGAAATAGCGCTGAAGCCAGGGATAAACCAGCAGAATCGGTACGGTAGCAAACATAACGGTTGCCATCTTGACCGTTTCCGCCAGACCGGGATTTGAAAAGCCTTCCTGTGTCGCAATCTCGGCGTTGGTCGAATTCTGCAGAATATTGTACAGATACAGCTGGATCGGGAAATACTCCTCTTTGCTCTTGATGTAAAGCAGTGCATCAGAAAAGCCATTCCAACGTCCAACGGCGTAGAAGAGTGCCAGCGTTGCAAGTACAGACGTAGACAGCGGCAGATAGACACTGAAAAGCGTCCGGATTGGCCCTGCACCGTCAATTTCAGCTGCCTCGCGGAGGCTGTCAGGCACACTGAAGAAAAATGACCTCATAATGATCATGTTGTAGACGCTGAGACAATTCGGGATAACCAGCACCCACCAGTTTTCAAGCAGGCCGAGCGACTTGATCAGCAGATAATTAGGAATCGTACCTGCGCTGAAATACATCGTGAAAATGATGATTCCATTCAGGAAACTGCCGCCCTTCAGATTGTCATACGTCAGCGGATATGCACAGAATACCGTCATGGTCAGAGACAGCAGCGTGCACAGTACTGTAAGTCCGGCCGTGAAAATCATGGAATGCTGATATTTGCTGTTATTGAGAACAGTTGTATACGCATCCGTATTGAAGCCCTTCGGCCACAAAAGCACCTCATTGCGAATCAGGAATTCTGATGAAGACAGTGATCTGGCCAGCACGTTCAGCATAGGGAGCAGACAGATGAACATGAGCAGCAGGCACAGAATGATGATAACCGCATCACCGATACGGGTTGCTTTCGATTTAATCATACATCATCCCTCCTTACATGATGCCGCGTTCACCGACGCGCTTGGCAACCGTATTCGCAGTAAGAAGGAAGAAGACACCGACAACCGACTGGAACAGACCGACTGCCGTTGACAGCGAGAACTGGCTGCCCTTGATACCCTTCTGGTAAACGTAAATAGAGATGACGTTTGAGACATCCGTCACCAGTTTATTGGACAATGCCAGAGGCCGGTCGAATTCGGAACCCAGTATGCGTCCAAGATTCATGATGAGCAGCGTGATAATGGTTGGACGGAGTCCCGGCAGCGTCACATGCCAGATTCTGCGGAAGCGGCCGGCACCATCCACGGCAGCAGCCTCATACAGTTCAGGACTGATGCCGGTCAGTGCAGCAAGATAGATAATCGTACCCCATCCTGCTTCCTTCCAGATGCCAAGAACAATATATGTCCACACCCAGTGTGTCGAATTACTGAGATACGGAACCGCCGCCTGGGGATTTCCGGACAATCGTTTCAGTACAATATTAAAAAGTCCATCATTGTCCGCCAAGAGGCGCAGCGCAAGACCTGAGATAATGATCCAGCTCAGAAAGTGCGGCAGGTAAAGAACTGTTTGTGTGACTTTTTTGAATCCCTTTGCCGTAACTTCATTCAGCAGCAGCGCCATCAGAATCGGAACAGGGAAACCGCAGAGCAGGTCCAGAAGGTTCAGCGTCAGCGTATTGCGCAGCGCATTGATGAACTCTCTGTCCCTGAACGCCTTGATAAACCATTCAAAGCCGTTGTTCTTTGCCCATGGTACCTGCCACGGTGCTTTAATAATGTTGTTCTGCTTGAATGCACTCAGAATGTAAGCCATAGGTGCATAGCGGAAAACTGCGAAAAAGATCAGCGGCAGGATCAGCAGCAGATACAGCGTGCCGTACCGGCGCATATATGTCCCAAAGGACATGCCACCCGTCTTTTTCATTTTCTTGCCCTGGTTTTGCATTCTCACTCCTCCAATAGTTGATTTTTCAACAACTGTCCATACACTGACAGTCCCTTTATGTCTATTATATATAAAGAAAAGCATCGATTCTAATCGAATATCGCTATCCACTTCTCAAATATTGCGATTTTCAGGTCTGCTCTGCTGCATTCTGCGGAACTCTGTCGGTGTCACACCTTCCTTGACTTTAAATACACGGTTAAACGTTGCTATGCTGCCAAAGCCGGAGCGCATGGCAACCTCTGTCACAGAAAGTGTCGTATCCGTCAGCAGCTGCTTGCACAGCAGCAGCCTCTGCTGCATAAAATAATCATAAAATCCCATTCCGGCATAGCTCTTAAACAACCGGGCAAAGTGATACCGGCTGTATCCGCTTCGTTCAGCAACTTCTTCAAGCGTCAGTGCCTTATCACAGTTTTCAGAAATATACATGCACGCCGCAAGATATGCTGCACGCATTTCCGAATGACGTCCGTTCTCCTGATTTATGCTTTCCTCTTTCTGTACAAAACGTCCAACTTCAACCAGCGCCAGTCCCAGATGAAGCTGTCTCGCCGTCTTGCTCAGTGGATCATTGTTCATGGACTCCTGTATGGCGCAAAACAAATGATCCAGGATGACATCCAGTGTTTCAGAACGGTTCAGCGTTTCATCCGTTCTTGAAAGATGCACACAGGGATAAAACGACGACTGGATTTTTTTTAGTCCATCAAATGCAAATACTTCTTCCCTGTCTACCAGAAAAAAATAACGCCAACCACTCTCCGGTGCATAGAGTTCATGAACAGACCCCGGTGGAATCACCATGATGTCTCCCGGTTCAATTACATGAACCTTGTCAGCAATCAATACCGTATACTGATTCTCCATTGGCAGAATGATTTCATATGAATTATGCCAGTGCGGTGGATAATCATCTGTTTCGCAGTTAGAATATATCCTGACCGTATCATCTACATGATGTTCAAGCTGTCTCAGCTTTGCAAAAGCATTTTTCATCTGCGCGCTTTCTCTCCTCCGGATTCTGCTCCCGTACCATATCTCAAATTACTGGAAACGGCTATCCGTTGATTTACAGTTTCATGATGTAGATCTGGCAGGGATTTTCCGGCCCCCAGATTTCAGGGAGCACCTCCAGTTCCTTAAACCCAACTGCCCGATAAAACCGGTTTGTCTGATCATACTCCTCATACACACCAGGCTGTACCGTCTTAACCTGCATAAATTCATAGCCGTGATCTGCAGCATAAGCTTTTGATCTTGCCACGAGTGCCTGTCCGATTCCCCGCCTGTGATACGCTTTCAGTACACCCATCACAGCAATTTCAACCGTTTCCCTGCCGGTTTCTTTGAGGCTCAGGAATCCACTTGGCTCACCATCCGTAAATGCTGCAAAGAAAGGACGCGTACCGCAGTCGCGGATATACTGTTCCCGTGTTTCCGGAATTTCAAACCATTCCGGCAGCAATTCCAGAATTCTCCTTGCATACTCAGCTTTTTTAGATGTCTCCGTAATTTCACAGACCATATTTCGAATCCTCTTCCTCACTTTTCCGTAAAGATGACAAAATTGCGACAGAACCTGTTTTACAGACACCAGGTCTTTCAACATCATGCTTTTTCTGCAGCCCGTATTTGACAGCCTGATGCTTCGCATCCTGGCAGTTCATTTTGCTTTGCTGCATCTTTCCATGGATCTCTGATGGAATTCAGGCATCTGACTGCCCGGAAGCATTTATCTCCATATTACTGCCGGCTGCCGGATGGATGGACAGCCTTCCGGTATCTGAATATTTCTGTTGTCTTCGACATCATTCCAGTACTGATTCGTAATTCAGTCATACAATCTGATCCTATTTTAGAGCAACACATGTTTAAAATCAATGTCATCAGCAGAACAAATGAACATGATCGCCATGACCCAAAACCACCTGATGAAACATTTCCAAAGCTGTGGACATCTGAAACTGTCAGAGCCAGACATTGACTCATAGACTGGCACACCCAGCTTGCAGCTTTATCCACTATCATGTATAATCCTCAGACGACATTTTCTTTGTAATCATTTTCCGTGATGAAATGCATATCGTCCTGATGAACCACACACAGCTTACAGGAAACGAATGTGAACTTTGCGTTTTCGGCTTATTTGAGATGATCCACCCTGACTTTTAGGCATCGTCAATGCTCAACTATTATATTCGTAATCGATTTTTCATCGTGAACCATACTTTGACAAAACGCCACATCCAATTGCGTCGTCTGAGTCAATAAAACCCGCTGATGATCCAGACCGTTTACTGCACAGGCTGACAAAGCCGGTTAACTCCAAAAAGTATAGAATTTTTCCTGAAGGAGATGGCCCAGCACTACGTGCTGGTATGCCAAATAATGACAACTGCGATTGATACGGTGCCGAAAGCACGACTATGTCATTAAAGGAGATGGCCCAGCATTTCATGCTGGTTTGTCAAATCATGACAACTGCGATT
>JAFUHD010000125.1 GCA_017469025.1 Clostridia bacterium | reverse complement strand
CCGAAGAAGCGGCTTCGCTTTTATCCGTAGATCAGTTCTGCCAGGATGATTTCATCTGCTCGCTGTCGGATGCTGTTCATCCGGCCAACCCAGGTCATTTGATCCTTTGCTTTCAGTATTTCAACGACGCCTTCTGTCTGGGCCATCCGGGGATGATTTGCTCCATTCTCTGTTGACTGGCACGTCCGATCACGGCCAGATGCTCATAAAGTTTGACGGATAAGATCAGGCGGGTATACAGCCCGTGACGGCGCTCCTGGAGATAATTCAGGCGAATCCGGCCATGGTGCCCAATGGCCTGAAGGGGAACTTCGGGGAGTATCAAATCAGGGAAGTAGTAGTCTCCATGTAAGGTATAATGAATGCCGTTTTCAATGATTTCTTTTTCCAGATTTGTCATGGTGATGACGTCCTCTTTCAGACTAAATTTGTTTGATAATCTGACCGAAAGAGGCGCAATGCAGCCCAGATGATGGATGCTATCACCAACAGTATTTTTGATGCCTGTGAATCCGCTGTGGTGCCACTTATGTCCATCGAAGAAATTGAAGGCAGGAAGATTATCGTGGCGTCCATCAGCCCGGGCATGGCAAAGCCATATTATCTGCGGAAATACTGGATTATGGACGGAACCTGGATTCACATTGCAGGCGTGACCCGGAAAGCCGAACCGTATATGATTAAAGACCTTCAACTGGAAGGGACCGGAGCCAGCTTCGATACTCTGCAGGTGATGGGCGAAGTGTCCCAGAAAGAAATTGATGCGCTGTGTGACCGGATGTATCAGCATGCCCTTGCATGCGCCTGACAGACGAGCAGCGCGCCGCGCAAAAGAAGATTACCGCAAGCCAGCTGGCTTCATGGAAGATCCTCAGCTTCTTCAACGGAAAGTATCTTCCCGCCAATGCCTGGAGACTGTTCACTAACGCGGAAGAGCCTTTCCCAGATGCCATCATCCAAATGGCCGTGTTCAAAGGCAATACCCGTGCCATCTTCCAGGACAGGAAGGAAGCCACTGGCCCCATCAATGAGCAGATTGAGGAAGCGATGTTGTTCGTGAAGCGCAGTATTCGGCTTGGGTCCAGGATTGCCGGTGTCTATCGGGAGGATTTCTACGAACTGCCCATTGACAGCATCCGGGAAATGATCTCCAATGCCGTATGCCATGGCTCCTATATTTCTCCGGGCTCCATCCAGGTTGCTATCAATGATGACCGTCTGGAAGTGACTTCTCCTGGGCAGATCAGCCCCGATCTGACCATGGAGCAGCTGAAAGCCGGCAATTCCCGGGTACGCAACGTTGCCATCGGCGCGGCTTTCCAATACATGCACATCATCGAATAATGGGGCACCGGCATTCCTCGAATCCTGAAAGAAGCAGCTGAATATGGTCTGAGAGAACCGGAATTGAAGGATTTCGTCACTTCGTTCAGAATTAACATTTTCAGAAAGGCTTTTGAGACAGATCTGTTCGGTGTGGTGAATCCGGCAGCCGCAAAGATTG
This sequence comes from Clostridia bacterium, assembly GCA_017469025.1. GTDB lineage: Bacteria > Bacillota > Clostridia > Christensenellales > Aristaeellaceae > Ventricola. The sequence continues at coordinate 7,269 of JAFUHD010000125.1, read as the reverse complement.
AAGGACAGAAGGAGTCTTTGGGGGACAATGTCCCTCAAAGAATAGACAGGCTTGCCGATGCGATCATCGCCGCCATCAATGCGAATCCTCATGTCACACGGGCTGAAATGGCAAGTCAGGTCGGTGTCACGATAAAGACAATTCCTAGAAAGCTGAAGGATATGCCCAACGTGCGGTATGTCGGAAGCAGCAAAACAGGCAGATGGGAGATTGTTGTACAACAGCCTTCCGCTCCGCAGGAGGGAAAAACATGATGTCTGAGCTGTTTTCTTGCCCGCTGGCCGGCGGAAAGATCGACTCCGACTTTTGTGATAATTGCAGAGAAGTTTAATTGGGATAAAAATGGCTGCATTTGGTCGCTGGTATCAAACTGTCTGGTTTTTTGCTTCGATGCACATTTTTCTCAGATGGTTCCGGATATTTTTGAGTATATAATCCGTCTTATTATAAGACGGGACAGAACAGGGGATTGGTGTTTTTCACAATATGTCTGTTTAAGACTGCCGGAACATGCAGGAATTGTGTTTTTATTGTCTCTCGGATGTACAGCAGGCAGTTTGTCGGTTACAGCAGGCAGATGTGCGCACAATTGGGTGCTTTGCCGACGTGAAATCCGTGGTATGGCATCCAGCTTTCCGGTTTGGAGCAGTTGGACGTTCTGAATACTGCTGCGGAAAAATCTGGTCAATTCTGAAGGTTGAAATTCTCTTCATATAGGTATATTTTACTGTTCCAGCTGCTTTTTCAAATGCTTGCTTTTTTGTTTTAGTAAGTTTAGAATATTGACTCGGCGGCACAAGCGGATAAAAAATGTGTCTTTCTGAAACGTCTTCCTTTTTTCGGTGCCATGTTGTTATAATTCTACGTATATTTATATGGTATGGGTTGTAGGGAAGCATCTGGAGAAGTTTTCAGACAATTCAGGATAATCCGGACAGTTGACAGCCTGCTGTCGAAATTTTTATTATTTCTGGGAAAAACATAGGCTTCGAGTGGGTTGGGGCTTATGGTTCCAAATATCATTTTTATGAAAGGAACGAAAAAATGAAAAGACTAATTGCACTCCTTTTGGTATTGGTAATGACATTGCCGTTGTGCTGCATGCCTGTAGCACTGGCAGACGATTGGGATGACCTGGATGATGACGATATTGCTGCACTCATTTTTCTCGCCGCACTGGATGAGGCCATGAATGAATATGATAATGAGCAGTCCAGCAGAAGCAGCAGTAGCAGCAGCAAATCAAAGACGCCCAATGTGCCTGCTTCCACTGCCCCGGTAACTTATGTAACGCCCTACAATGCAAATGTTCAGACCAATGGCGGTGTTCTGAATATCCGCAACAAGGCAAACAAGGGTGCAACCATTCTGGCCAAGCTCAGCAATGGCAGCCCACTTGTCGTTAAGGGATATACCGGAAGCTGGCTTCAGGTTGAGGCCAACGGTGTAACCGGATTTGTTCCGAGCCGTTATGTAACTGGTGCCGTTCAGACAGCAGTACCTGCTTACAATACATCTGTGCCAGCAACAACAGCACAGGGCTCTTACGCGATTGTGAATCCGTCCAACAACTTTGTAAATATGCGTGCAACGCCATCCACGGATTCTCAGGTAATCAGCGTGTATTACTATGGATACAGACTGAAAGTCCTCTCCCAGATGAGCGACTGGTGCCAGGTGCTTGATGAGGCCACTGGCCGGACCGGTTACATGGCAACCAGATTCCTGCTTTGGGATAACAGCGTTGCACCTGCCGCTGCTGACAATGGCTGATAAGGAGGAAATTTAAATGAAGAAAAATATGTTTGCGGTACTGCTTCTGGTCCTTGCGTTGCTTTGCAGTGCTGCATTTGCTGAAAGCGAAAAGCTTCCGTCTGAAACTGTTTCCGAAAAAGTCAATCTGTGGTCACATAATGTGGTTGTCATGGATCAGGCTGGCGAGACTGCTACCTATCCAATCACCTGCACGTTTGAGCCGAAAGCTCCGGTGGAACTGACTGTTCTTCCGGTTGCAGATCTTCTGAAAGATCAGATTTACATCTGCAGTGTAACCCGTGAGGGTGTGGGCGACGTAATGATCGCACTCAGTCCTGCTGACCGTGGACTCCATTTCAATCTGAATGATTATACTGACGAGATGCTGGCTGACTATATCCAGTCTGTTGCAGAGGCAAACTTTGCCGAGGGTGAATATACTGCCGAGGTTATGGTCAGTGAAGGCGGCAATACCTTTGTGCGCGTCGGAACTGATTATCAGGAGACCCTTTCTACCATTTATGATGACTTCACCATGGAGTTCTATCTCCAGCATATTGAGGGTGATGCTCTGCAGGTTCTGACGGAAGAGGACAAGGCTTTTGCCATTGAAATGTTCCAGAGCGTCTGGACTGAGGAAACACAGATTCCGCCGACGGATATTGCGATTACCCTGAACGTTAACGAGAAGTTCCTTGCTGATCTCGGCATTGAGAATTATGAGTCAATCGTTAATACCCTGAACCAGGTTACACTGCTCTTCCATGACGAAGATAATTATGTCCATTTCGCATTGAAGTCCGGAGATGAAGAACTTCTGAATGCTGATTTGACGGCTGACGAAGAAGGTGCTCTGATTCAGAGCAATATTCTGAACGGCAAGGGCATCTATATGTCCAAAGAATTTGCTGTCCAGGCTGCCAAGAGTGCTCAGGACGGCAAGGTTGACGAACTTCCTACTGCACTTCAGACTGTCAGCTTTACCAAGACGATCAGCGCGGCTGCAGAAGCGGTAGCGATTACCACAGCTGAAGATGGTTCGATGGTCTTCACCGTCACTTCAGAAAATATGAACAAGGTTTTGAATGCTGTCGCTGAGGATATCAAAGACTCCGGCGTTATTGCAAAAGTGCTGCCCATGTATGGAATCAATGATCTGGACGAAGAATCCATCAATATGTTACTGGATATTGCCGTTCAGAGCGCAGCAGAAATGCTGCCGGAAGGCGATTTTATCACCATTTCGATTGGTCAGAACGAATCCGGCGATCAGATGCTTGTTGGTTCCATCCAGTATAACAAAGTTGATTACAGCTACAACGAGGCAACCCAGGAAGTCGAAACAAAGACAACGCTGAACGCGATTGGTTTCGTCGGTACGCTTCATGTATCTGAAGAGGGTACATTTGAAGTCAATGCTGTGTTTACCAATGGCGCGGAAGATGCGGAGACGGTAGGGTATGCGACACTGAATGCCGTAATTCCGCTTAACGGTGAATACCATGCAGAACTCGCTGTTGGCAGTGCAAAGGGAGAAACTGAAATCAAGACAGATTACTCCATCACCCTGAAGAATGCTAGGGCTTCTGAAGATTTTGCCAATATGGAAATGACTCAGCTTGCTCTGAATCTGCCGGATAACGATGGCAATCTCCAGGAGTTCATCAGCCTGGTGAACCTGTTCACCGGTAAGGGCGAAGACAACATTCAGGCATTCATGGTTAACGTTGCCGCCTATGATGAGCCTGTTCTCGTTCTGCGTACGGCACAGGTCTTCGCTGAGGAGCGCGAAGTTCCTGTTCCAACCGAAGTTATCAAGGCTGAAGAGGTTGATGAGAACTTCCTCAATGAGATCAGGAAGAATGTTGATGAAAAACTCCAGAGCATTACTTCCAATGTTACTGCCAATGCACAGTAATGTTCCTCCCTTTTTCATGAGTAAATCCTGACGATTAATCTTAAGCCAAAGGTATTGAAAAGTACCTTTGGCTTTTTTGATATATAACGTCAGTAGCCCTACCTGTTGACGTGCATATGCTAACTACCTTTCCTCTGTTCTTAGCATTAACAAACAATATGTTCTTACAGGCCATCACTACGGACTTTACGGCGAATGAAACATGTCAAGGATATGATAAGCCGGCATTCTCTGTGCATTTTCGCACAATTATCTGGGGATTTGTACATTGTTCTTTTCATGTTCTATCCGGCTGATGAACAGGGAATTCCTGTTCCGGAGGGGATGGATTACTTGAAGATACTGGATAACCAGAGGAAGGCAAGGAATACTTTGCGGCTGAGATGCTATCGGTTTCAGAATTATTACCGTTTCCTTGTGGAGGCGGAAAAGACTACAGGAAAGTAACCAGCGATGGCAGTTCATTGTCGTGAAACTGGACGTCAGCAATCATTTTGAACCCAATCGGGAGTTAAGACTGCTCAATGTAGCTGAAAGACGTAAATACATTTTTCCGGGATGATACAGGAACGGTCTTTACGCAAGACAGAACGATGAAATCAATGGAGACCCATTGTATGATCGCAACCGTCACACTTACATCATGCATGTAACATTTGAAAACGGTTTGCCCGTGTTTGACTACAGGAATCAGATCCTGCAGAGCAGGTAGAAAAGACGGAATGGGTATATTCCGTACTTTAGATCTTGCCGGCAGCGGTATGGAAGGAACCGAATGACAGTATTAAATGAAAGACAGAGCCGGAATCCGGCGAGGAAAGCGAGGACAGAATGAGAGCAAAAGTGCCTCCAATGGGATGGAACAGCTGGGACTGTTATGGGGCCAGCGTGACTGAGGAAACGGTCAGACGGAATGCAGCGTATATGGCAGAAAATCTGAAACCGTATGGATGGGAATATGTGGTCGTTGATATAGAATGGTATCAGCCGACCGCAGACACGCACGAGTATATCCCTTTTGCCGGTCTGGAGATGGATGCGTATGGACGGCTTCAGCCTGCTGTAAACAGATTTCCAAGTGCTGAGGGTGGAAAGGGCTTCAAACCACTGGCGGATTATATTCATTCACTTGGTCTGAAGTTTGGCATTCATATTATGCGTGGTCTGCCGAGGATGGCGGCACACCGTCATCTGCCGGTCTTTGGTTCTGACTATCGCTGTGATGAAGCGGCTGATCCGTCAGATGTCTGCAGATGGAATCCGGACATGTACGGTCTGCGCACAACGCATCCGGCAGCCAATGCATATTATGATCAGCTGTTCCGGATGTATGCGGAATGGGGCGTTGACTTTGTCAAATGTGATGATATTGCCAGGGAGTATCCCAAATGTGCCAGGGAGATTGAACTGATCTCGGATGCGTGCAGGAACTGCGGACGTGATATTGTGCTTAGTCTCTCTCCAGGTCCGGCACCGCTTGAGCAGGCTGAACATCTTAAAAAGTTTGCCAATATGTGGCGGATTACGGATGATTTCTGGGATGAATGGCCGTTGCTTCTGGCGATGTTTGAACGGGCAGAAAAATGGTGTATTCATGCTGCGCCCGGGCACTGGCCGGATGCGGATATGCTGCCGGTTGGTGCACTGCGACAGTGTTATGAAAATCATCCGCGTGGCAAATGGACCAATTTTACCCAGGCTGAGCAGAGAACAATGATGACGCTGTGGTGCATGATGCGTTCACCTCTCATGGTCGGATGCGAGCTGACCCTGAATGATGCGTTTACACTGTCCCTTCTTACCAATGCTGAGGTTCTCGGGATGGAGACGAATTCATTTGCGGCGCATCCATTGTGGCGGACAGATAAAGCCTGCACCTGGTTTGCACCGGGAAAAGGGAACTTCTGCTATGTTGCGCTCTTCAATTTGAGCGATGAACGGCAGAGGCTTTGCGTGGATACGAGCGACCTGGAGATAACCCCTGTCAGTGCGGTGGAATTGTGGACGAAACAGACGGCGAACGTGCTTGAGGCAGATCTTGAGGCCCATGATGCTGCAGTCTGGCGGGTGGAACTGGAAAAGTAAATCAAAGTATGCAGAAGATGCAAAGTGGTCAGGTGTTAAAGCAAGCTGGATTTCCTACATGCAGACAGTTTCCTGGCTGTATGAGGAACGGATGATGGAGCCGGAAGAAAGCTGACCTTTGCTGGCGGGATGTTTCCATGCTTTTCCGTATACAGGGTGTCAATATATGTTGTGAATCCTGGTCTGTCCTCAGATCAGGATTCACTATTTTGCCGGACTCTGTCAGAACCATTTCATTGTAATTTGGCACGGCCAGTCGGAATGTTGAAGAAGAAACAAGTCTGGAAAACTAAGATATGGTTGGTTTGAGTAGTGATATTGATCGGAAACAGGTAGTAAAGTCCATGGAAACTGCGTAAGTGCATACAAAATACCAATATTGGAGCGTTGAAATTTATACATTTATGATGTATACTCATAAACAAAGTAAAGAATCGGCCCTGTCTCCCGTATTAGAGTGCCTGATCCTGCCTGCGCATGATGGAATGCATGCGTTTTAAAGATGATTGTATGATGAAAGGGAAATACAGATATGAGCGGGTATTCTCCAGTTGCAGACCTGTCAGTTGCTTCGCTTTGCTTTGTTATCTGCATTCTGACCTTTTTTTCGTTCATTCGTCATTCGAAAAGTTACCGCATTTTCATGGGGATTGTCGGTGTTCTGTTTCTGGTGTCAGATACAAATGTAACCTATCATATGATGCTTGAGAAGAATATTCCGATTGGGGCTGCTGTTTTACGGTGCGTCACACATGCGATGCTTTTTGTGATTTTTCTGCTGTATGTGGTATATATCTGTGATGTCACCCATTTGAGGGGCCGCCAGAAGCACGGCTTTATCGGTGCGGCTATAGCCATTCTGTGCATTGTGGTGATTTCTGAAATCTTACAGACTGTCAGGCGCTTTGCGCAGGGTATCTCCATCATTAACAATGGAGCTGCGGTCTATTCAGGCATGGATATTTTCCTCTTTGGTTATCTGGCTTTCTCAACACTTTGCATGATACAGATGTTTGCGGTCAGAAAAAGGCTCTATCGTCGGGTCATGTACGGTTTTTATGGTACGATTCTGGTTTCCTTTGGCATGCTGGCTTTGCAGATGCAGTTCCGCCAGTCTTCGTTTACCGTAATCAGTTTTCTGTATCCGGTACTTGGTATGCTGTATTTTATGCATTCAAATCCATATGATGTGGAAAGCGGAGCACTGGACCGCAGAACACTTGAGGACAGGATCCGGACCAATTATGAAAAGAAACTTGATTTTGTCTTTATGAGTCTATATCTAAAGGCGTTTGCTGAAGAAAATAAACCGTTCCCTGAGGAGCTGCGGACAAAGCTGCGTCAGTTCAGTGAAGGTTTTTTTAAAAAGGCAGTTCTGATTCGTGTTGCACGGGGACATTTTATTATGCTGTTCCGAAAGGACAAAAATCCGGATTATCCTGTGCAGATTCAAAATAGCCTGAGTCAGTTTGGAAAATTGTATTCGAAGTATAGATTTGATTACAAAATTG
>JAFUHD010000017.1 GCA_017469025.1 Clostridia bacterium | reverse complement strand
TACCATGATATATAATAGGAGCCAAGAACGGAGGATATTATGGGAAGAAAAGCAGTACATACCGATGGTATTCTTATAGACAAGATTGTTAAAAAACAGTCTAATGGTGACAGATATGTGTATCAGAGAACACGTGTCTACAATCCCAGTACTCAGTCTTATGAAAAGTCATCTACCGTACTTTTGGGAAAGATGAAAGATGGGTCAGATGATAAAGAGGACTTGCTTCCCACCAGACCTAAACGGTCCAGAAAAGAAGATGGGAACAACTCGCAAAACAACGATGCTTCTTCTCTTTGCTCGGCCAGTAAGCGCCATACTGGTATGATCGACATCATCAATCACATTGCACGTATTTCAGGAATATTTGATTCCATCCATGACATTCTTCCGGATGAAAAAGGATTGGCTGACAAAATCCTCACGTGCACATATTATCGGTTTGCTACAGATGCGGATAGTTGGACTGGCGTCAATAACTGGAGTACGAAATACGCTGGACAGCTTCCCTATATCCACGGTCCTATTACTAAAGATGTATACGGAGACCTTTTCAAGGAAATTGGAAGACGTGAGGAGATAAAGCAGAATCTGTTTAAAAAGCAGGCTGAAGGTTTGTCTGATGCGTTTCTTCTTGCTATTGATTCCAGTACTTTTGAATCAGAGTCTGAAAACCAAACCGTTACTAGAAATGCTGTTCACAAAGATAAAATTGTGAAACCCGTATACAAAATTCAATATTTTTATGCCATTGAATATCGGAAACCAATTGCATACTCAGTACTTCCTGGAAACATACCAGATTCATCGACTCTGAAAAATGCTTTGACTCAGATAAAGATCCTCGGTTTTGACCAGGCAGAAATTGTGACTGACAATGGGTACTGCGCCGAAAGTGCCATCGCCATGTATGTTGAAAAAAATCAGCCGTTTCTTACCAGAGCAGAAGCTGATCTCAAATGGATTTCGTCTCTCATTGACGAAGAAAGGGAATCCATCCAGTACAGTGGAGATATTCTTTCGTGTGATCCAAAGTTTTGTGGTGTAAAAAAGACTATAAAGAAAGCATTCCATTTTGCCGAAGGAGATACTCATTCAAAAGATGATTTTATTGAAGCAGAACTAAATGTTTTTATTTACTTCAGCTCTGTAAATATGGCGAAAGATGATGTTTATTTTCGAACTACTTATTCCCATTACCGTGAGGATTTGCTGTATGGTAGAGTTCTTGGAGATGACAAGGCCAAAATAGAGAATTTTGCAAAAAAGTACATGATAATCAGGCGCAATCAAAATGGAGAAATCATAAGCATCTGTCCTAATCAGGAGGCACAGAAAAAGAAGCTGAAATACTCTGGCTATCTAGTATTGATCTCTAACAAAGAGACCGATCTGGATACAGCACTTAAAAACTTCAGATGTCGTGAATATATTGAAGAAGATATTAAAAACTACAAGAGTCATATTGGCGGGAAAAAGGGTCGGGTTTGGTACGATGATAATCTCGACGGAGAAGTATTTGTTCAGTTTCTCAGCCTATGCATGCATGAATCATTTGAGGCGAAAGTCAAAAGCATAAATCGCACTTTAGCTGTTACGAACGGGGAAGCAGAGCACGATAATTCAGCTACGTTGAAATTGGAAAAAAACCTGTCAAATTGGATTTCAAAGAATTCTTTACATAATATCCTAAATTGGTTTGATGCTATTGAAACAAAGACTGTAACAGAAGCGAACGGAAATCATTATACTTGGAAAACAGAAACAACTAAGCGCGATGAAATGTTCCTCGATAAGCTTGGTATAAATGATGTAGCTATTGAAAAAACCTTGAATGAAATTGAAAATGTCCAAGAATAAAAAAATGATTTTTCTTGGTTCCTAATTACCGAGGTTTAGGTTCCATCCATGGTATGGATGAACATTTCGCATGTGGCGGAAACGCGCATTTCGTTGATGTGGCCGCCATGTGCGTTCAGCTCCTGATCACATACCGTACCGTGCAGTTGGAGATAGACGCTGCCGTTTTTCGTTGTAATGCTGCCGGCAAGATGACCGATCTCCATGGGACCATCAAATGTATGCCTGAAAAAGGTCTTGCTTGGGACATCATATACACAGAGTACAGCATGATCCACTGCACCGAGAGCTTCTACTGTTGCAAACCGGATCGACTCCTTCTCACAGAGTTCGGTGAGTTTGCTGAGAATCTCTTCTCCCCGGTCCATGCGTACGGCATATGCAGTTCCAAATTTCCGGTATTCCATCCTGCGCCTCCATATTCTGTCTGCATGAATGCCGGTCAGGAAATCGCATTCACGTTTTTCGTGATTATGACGTCACTGTCCAGGCCAAGCACGTTCTGCAGGACAACCTGACCAATGACAACCGGTGCCGTAAGTTCAATCCCGTTAATCGCCTTCATGACGTCGAAGATCCGGTCCTTTGGAATTGCCCTGGTCAGACGGACGGATGCAAGCGGCAGTTCACCATTCAGAATGCGGATGCTTGAGGCGATGGTTCTTCTTGGATCAGTCAGTTCCTGTGTGACGTAGGTTTTTCCCTTTGGGCAGAGATTGCCGCTTACGGAAAGCACACGCGCGCCTTCATACTCAGTGTCTATTTCGCATCCATTTGGACAGACAATGCAGGTAAATGTGCGTTTCATTCTACAGCCACCTCCAGACTGGCATCGGATTGCAGTTTTTCAGCTGGAATTTTGATCTGAATCATTTCTGCCGGAAGGGCTTTGCGCATTTTCCGGCGGATTATCTCACGTGTCCCCTGACGAATAACCAGAGTCACGTTGTTGAGGGGTCTGCGTACCCGCAGGGACAGTGTAAAGGTGCGTGTGCCGCTGATCCGCTGGGGAATTACGTGTCCAACATTGGCACCGGCAACGACTTCGAGCGGACAGACGGGCAGACTGCCAGCGGTCAGGTATTCGGCAGCGCTGTCTGCCAGTGCTTCCGCCTCCAGACTGACAAAGTCAACAAGGTCATGAACATGCAGTACATTGCCAGCTGCAAAGATGCCAGAAACCTGTGTCTGACAGTGTTCGTCAACAAAGGCACCACGCGTGCGGGGATCCAGAGGCACGCTTGCAGCCAGGCTGAGTTCATTTTCAGGAATGAGGCCGACAGACAGGATCAGTGTATCACAGGGAATCTCGGTCTCGGTTCCCGGGATGGGGCGGAAACGCTCGTCGCATTCAGCCACAACGACACTGCTGAGACGGCCTCTGCCGCGGACATCAACAACCGTATGGCTGAGGTGCAGCGGTATATGATAATCGTTGAGACACTGTTCGATGTTGCGCGGAAGCCCGCTGGGATAGGGCTGTACCTCATAGACACCCAGGACATGGGCGCCTTCCAGCGTGAGCCGTCTGGCCATAATCAGACCAATGTCGCCGCTGCCCAAAATGACAACCTTACGCCCAACCATGATATTCTGCAGATTGATGTAGTTCTGCGCCACACCGGCGGTATAAATACCGGCCGGCCATGTGCCCGGGGTTGCCAGAGCACCGCGTGTGCGTTCGCGGCAGCCCATGGTCAGGAGCACCGCCTCTGCCTGAATCTGCAGGAAGCCGTGAACTTTACTGGCTGCGGTGACGATTTTCTCCGGGGAGATATCGAGTACAGTGCAGTCAGTCAGATACTGAATCCCTTCATCATTTATCCTGTCAATGAATCGCTGGGCATATTCAGGACCGGAAAGGGACTCGCCGAAACGGGTGAGGCCGAAACCGTCATGGATACACTGGCGGAGAATGCCGCCAAGAAAATGTTCGCGCTCCAGGATGAGTATGTCGGAAATGCCTTTTTCCTTTAACCGCAGAGCTGCTGCAAGACCTGCCGGTCCGCCGCCAATGATGACTGCCTGATGCGTTTTCATTTTGCCTGACCTCCTTTGACGGTATCGGTGAACATGCCGGAGTGTTTCGGGCCGAGTTCAACATCCTGTATGGATTTGCCGAGTTCTTCACGGATCATGGCAGTGATGCGGGTTTCGCAGTATCCGCCCTGACAGCGGCCCATACTGGCTCTGGTGCGGACCTTGATACCATTGACAGTGCATACGCCAAGCGGATTATGGATGGCAGCAAGGATTTCTGCACGTGAGACTGTTTCGCAGCGACATATGATTTCGCCGTAATCAGGATTCTCCGCAATCGCTTTTGCCTGCTCGTCAGGAGACATATCATGAATGCGCCGGATGCCTTTACGGACAGGATCAAACTCAGGATTCGGCGTGAGTGGTTCATGCGCTGCCAGCATGGCAGTGACACGTCTTGCGATGGGGAGGGCACTGGTGAGTCCGGGGCTTTCAATGCCGACAAGGTTGATGACATTTGGAACATCGTCCCGGCATTCAATCAGGAAATCCTGTATTTCTCCGGTAGCAGGGTCAATGCGCTTGGGCCGGGCACCGGCGAAGGTCCGGATATAATACTCGCGCTGCATATGTTTGAACATCCGGGCACCACTCTCCTGCAGACCATCCATGCCTGACTGGGAAACACTGTAATCTTCGCCGTCACTGACATTGAAGGAATTTGGACCGACCAGCACATTGCCATCTACAGTCGGTGTTGCATGTGTATCAAAGGTATTGCGGGGCGTGGGTGCCGGATAAACGGGAATTTTGGCAAAGGCACCGGCTTTCTTGTCGAGAACAAAGTATTCACCTTTGACCGGCTGGATGACATATCCGGGAATTCCCAGCATTGTGCTGATTTCGGCACTCTGCAGTCCGGCGCTGTTGATGACCCAGCGGCAGTCAAAATCACCTTTTCTGTCTGTGTGCAGGCGGTGCTGTCCGTCCGGAAGCTTTTCGTAACCGGTGACACAGGTGTTCAGATGATAGACGGCTCCATTTTTGACAGCATTTTCTGCCAGGGCAATGGTGTAGGTGAAAGGATCCAGAATACCGCTTGTGGGGCAGTAAATGGCAAAATTGCCTCCGGCACTGGGGTCAATCTCATCCATCCTGGCGCGGTCGATGAGTTCCATTCCGGGAACGTCGTTGATCCGTCCGCGCTCGATGAAGTATTTGAGACGTTCACGGTCTTCCTCTGTGAAACCGATGATCAGCTTGCCCGTACGTTTGAATGGAACATCCAGTTCACGTGCAACGTTGTCAAATTCCGCATTGCCTTCCACAGCGCAGGCGGCTTTGAGACTGCCGGGCTTATAGAGAAAGCCGGCGTGCATCATGCCGGTGTTCCGCCCGCTGGTATGTATACAGACATCGCTTTCCTTCTCAAGAACCGCGATGTGCAGCTTATAACGGGTCAGTTCACGTGCTATGGCGCTTCCAATGACGCCTCCACCGATTATACAGACATCATATTGCATGGTGGCTCCTTTCCTCCCATGGGGATTGCAAGTGTTTTCCGAGGTATGTATCATATTAGTTGCGAAAATTAGTGTCAATTTTGTATAAATAACATATACTTTAGTTTTTCTAAATTAAAGGAACAGACTGCCGGCATGCTGCACCGGTTTGTCCAAATGATATCTGCGATTGATATGATACGGAAAACAATAGAATTTCATTAAAGGGGGCATGCTGTTCATGGATTTCCATCATCTGGAAAACATAGTCTGCATTGCAGAGGAAAAGAGTCTTGCTAAGGCAGCTGAAAAACGGTTTGTGACACAGTCTGCACTCAATCAGCAGCTGCAGAAACTGGAAAGTGAACTGGGGACACCCCTGTTCAGCCGGATCAGGAGCAACAGGACACCGACAGATGCCGGCCGCATATATATCAATGCAGCGAAAGAAATGCTGCTGATGCGCAAGGAGGTCTATGACAGAATAGGAGATCTGGCAGACAGAAACCAGAGACACCTGACAGTCGGACTGATTCCGGAGCGCGGGGTTGAGATGTTCACGGCAGTTTATCCTGCTTTTCATGAGGCATATCCGGAGGTTCGAATGGAACCCAGGGAGTGTGCGGTAAGGGATATGCAGAAAGAGATATCAGAAGGCATTATGGATCTTGGACTTGCAACACTGCAGGATGATCAGAAAGATGAGAATCAGTATCACCTGCTGGCAGAAGAGGAAATTCTGCTGGCTGTTCCGTCAGAACATGACCTGTCTGCAGGCGGGTCCCGGTTTCCAAAGGAGGCACCGGTTACAGATCTTGAACGTTTTGAGGATATGCCGTTTATCCGTATTTATGAACGCTCAACGCTTTTTGAAATTACAGAGCGTCTGTTTGCACGTGCCAGATTCACACCCAAGGAGCTGTTTTCAACGGCAAGCAATATCAGTAAGTATCGTATAACGGAGACAGGACTGGGGTGTGCGCTCCTTCCTGAAACATATGCCCTGTCAGAAGGAAACGTTGTTTATTTCAAGCTGCACGAACATCCGGTGTGGCAGATTACACTGTGCAGTCGTAAAGGCGGTTATCTTGGAAAACCTGAACAGACCTTCATCCGCCTGTGCCGTGATTACTGGACCGGCAGGGTGTCAGGGGCAATACCGGCATGGACATAATGTGTGAAAGAATGACAATAAGCGAAAAAACTGTATCAGTCCCTTGTAAGTTTATTTTCAGTGTGTTACGATTTGGACGATGGTTATCATACCGCTTCTTTGTAAAAAACTGGAGAAAATGCGCATGCAGCCGGAGAGGTGTGGTCCGGCGGATGACGGGGGAGCGGTGCTTGCGGGAGGAACAGACATGCATTTATTTGATTCTGTCGATATGACAGAGGGCAGTCCGGTAAAGCAGATAGTCCGCTTTACGATTCCAATGCTCCTGGGGAATATTGCCCAGCAGCTGTATAACACGGTGGACAGCATTATTGTCGGCCGGTTTGTGGGGGATAATGCGCTGGCAGCTGTTGGCAGTGCAGGACCGATTCTTAACCTGATGTTCGTTCTCTTTATGGGCATTTCCGTAGGTGCCAGCATCATGGTTTCCCAGTACTTTGGCGCAAGGCAGCGGGAGGATCTGTCAAAGACGATAGGAAGCTGTATTGTTTTGACCGGTATCGCTTCTGTCATTATTATGATTATTGGTCCATTATGTACCCGTCCGCTTTTGCATCTGCTGAACACACCGGAGAGCATTGTCGACTGGTGTACTTCTTACCTGATTATTATTTTCCTTGGCATTGCAGGCGGCGGTTATTACAATATTCTGAGCGGCGTTCTGCGGGGACTGGGCGATTCGGTTTCAGCTCTGATTTATCTCCTGGTTGCAACGGGGCTTAACATCGTTCTTGACTATGTATTTGTCGCCAAGTTTGGAATGGGTGTCGCCGGCGTTGCCTGGGCGACGATTATCGCGCAGTTTGTATCTGCAGTGCTGTCAATCCTGAAACTGACCCGGATGACCTCTATTTTTGATTTCCGGCTGGAATATCTTCGGCCGAAATCCCGGTATTCGCGCTCGCTGATCCGTCTTGGAATTCCGTCCGGCGTGACGCAGGCGATATTCTCCATGTCCATGATCGTCGTACAGTCCCTGACAAACAGCTTTGGGGAAATGTTCATAGCAGCAAATGTCCTTGTTATGCGCATTGATGGATTTGTGATGCTTCCTGCATTTTCATTTGGCACGGCCATGACGACATTTGCGGGCCAGAACATTGGTGCCGGCAAGATGGACCGGGTGATCAGCGGAGCACGGCGGGGTACACTGACGGCTATGGGCGTATCTGCTGTGATAACAGTGCTGATTCTGGTCTTTGGACGGGGACTGATGGGTGTTTTTACACAGACCGAAGCACTGATTGATCTGAGTTACCGCATGATGAGGATCATGTCGGTTGGTTATATTGTTATGGAGGTAACCCAGTGCCTTTCCGGCATCATGCGTGGGGCTGGAGATACAGTTACGCCAATGTGGATTTCCATTGTTACGTCGATTGCGCTCCGTATTCCACTGGCATATGGTCTGGTGGCACTTTCCAAGACGCCTGAACTGCCTCAGGGAGACTGTGCCATGATGTTTATTTCCATGCTGATATCCTGGACCATTGGTGCATGCATCACGTTTGTCATGTATAAAATCGGCAGATGGAAAGGGAAATCTGTAGTTGCATAGAGAGCATAAAAAAAACGGCCGTCCCGGCGGGCTCCGTAACACAGTATTAGGTTCCAAGCGACGAAAACGTAATGTTTTCAAGGCTTACGGCGTGATTTCGGTCACGCCGTTTGCTTTGCCATCAGTTCATGGATTGGGATAAAACCGATGCCGTTGTACTCAATGCGGATGTGCTGTTCCCTGTGCCCACTGCTCTTGTCAGGCGCACTCACATAGATCGCGCTGATCAGCTCATGCAGGATATAGCC
>JAFUHD010000124.1 GCA_017469025.1 Clostridia bacterium | reverse complement strand
TGTTGAACTGCAATTTCTTTTCACCCATGAACCGCAGAATTTTTTTATCTGAAAAACAAGATACCAGAAGCAGATTACAGGGTATGGTGCAGTTTGCCTGCAAATTGTAATCATCGTTCAAGGGCAGGAATATAGAATCCTGAAAACTGCGGGGATGGAAAAGAAATACCAGGGACGCATGCAGAAAGAAAACAGACCGCCGAGGGGGGCGGTCTGAAGTATGAAGGAGAAATAATACTACCCAAACATTGTCAGCTGCCTGGGTTCATGAACTGCCGGCGGGGTGCTTCGTAATCGGGAAACAAGGTCTTCATTCCAGTCCTTTTCAACAGGAATGACAGCCGGGTGCTTTCTGTTTTTTTGCCGGCACAGGGCGCCGGCATCGTCATTGTCTACAGCCATCACAACAGGAAGAAAAGAAGAAATGCGGTCAATCGCCTTCTGGTTTGCAGCACCTGCAATTGCACAGTATACGTGTGCCGGATCATCATGGCTGTCCATACAGTGAATGGTATACAGGCTCAGGGCATCAATCGCACCTTCACAGATATATGCACGGGCAGGCTTTACATCAGGGCGGCTGCGGAATCCCCAGAATCCATCGGGAGAACGTTTCCTTGCGCTGTGAAAGACTCTGCCGGGAATTGTTCCCCGAATCTCTGCAAAATCTTTTTTCAGACTGAGAAAAACTGCATTATTTTTGACACGGGACTGGTAAAGCAGCCCGCGCTTAATGAGTGTATCCACAAGTTCAGCGGGAAGGCCTCTTCCGGCAAGATAGCTGCGGACAATGGATGTGCTGTCTGCCTTTGGCGGGAGAGAAAATTTATTTGCAGGGACGGAAGTTCTGCTGCCGGGAGCAGAGGACTCCCCGCATAACGAAGTGACAGCCTCCGGAAACGTGCAGCCGAGACAGCGGATCAGGAAATCAATGCTGTTGCCTGTTTCCCCGGTGGCAAAGTCCCTGTAGCCGGTGTATCCCCGGCGGATGGAAATGCTGTGGTTGCTGCACAGCCGCAGACTTCCGCCCTGCCGTTCAACGGCATCCGGATGTGTCCGCAGCAGAAAGGCATAAAGATCCGCTTTTCTCGCAGACCGGATCATGGCAGATGAGATGTACAAGAGGCGCTCACCTCCGCAGGAATATCCATAGCATCATAACAGCGCTTTGCGTCTTCCTGAATGTCTTCAAGCACAGACTCAAGGCTGTCCAGGCGGAGAACTGCTTCATCAAGTTGTTCAGAGATCCCTTCAAAAGCATCATAAAAACGGGAAAGAACGGCTTCCAGCTGCCTGAGTCTGCCCAGATGCAGAAGCATCATGGTTTCCTTATCTGTGAATGCCTGGATTTCCGGGACAGGAAAAGCTTTCAGGGATTTTTTGTGTCCGGCATTTGTTTTCATGGCATATTCCTCATATTCCTTCCAGACGGATTTCTTCAACAGCCATCTGTATGCATTGTGCATCAATTATCTTTATTTCCCTGCTGCACGCAATCATCATGGCCTTTGTAAGAATCAGGTTCAGCCTGCGGATACTGTTTTTCGCAGCGGCCTGTGCAGCTGCAGCAGCCTGGGGGATAAACAGCTCCCGCTTTACACCTGCATCACGCAGACGTGTGGAAATGTAATTCTGCACTTCCTCCAGTGTCATCCCGTTTATGTCATAGCTGGCAATAATGCGGTCCTTAAGCGCTTCATACGTTTCCATGGACAGCCGGATGTTCAGTGACGGATATCCGGAAAGAATAAGAACTGCATAGTCTTTTCTGTCCATTTCAAAGTTCATCAGCATCGGCAGTTCAATCAGGATGTCTTTGTGCAGATACTGCGCTTCATCCAGTATGAGAACCGGGGTTACCTTTTCGTTGGTTTTGAGACTGACAATCCTTTTCTGGATATTGGTAAAGTTTTCGCTCTTTGTCCTTGCGGGCTCAAGCCCCATGGCGGCAGCCAGCATCCGGTAGAATTCTGCGCACTTTACGGTGGAAAGCTGCAGGTAAATGGACTTGTAAAGCCCCGGCGGCAGTTCGGCAATAAAAGAACGGAGAATGGTTGTTTTTCCATATCCGGGTTTGCCTGTAAGCAGGCCGACACCGCCGCATTCAAAGAGAAACCGGAGACTGCCCATTGCCTGTGCAAAGTCAGCAGTCCTGAGCAGCTTTTCCGGGGCAATATCCTTTTCAAAAGGTGCCTTTTCCAGCTGCCAGTAAGTCACATATTTCATGCTCAAACCGCCTCGCTTTCACTCCACTCCTGCCTTGCCGTAATCAATCAGCTGTTTTCTTCTGCGCCTGGTATTGGCAGCCAGATCCGAGGGCCTGAGGGTATGGAGAATCCGGTACTGCACATCATCGACAATATACAGAACAGACAAATGTTCAGGGTCATAGCGAATCTGGATTTTTCTTTTTCCCCCGTGCAGAGACGCGATATATTCCTGCGGAACTTCAAAGAGCTGCTTTCCAAACTGGATACAGGAATTGTTGTACAGGGTACGTGTTTCCCGGTTGAGGAAGATGATATCCAGTTTCTGCAGGTCAGCAAACCGGAGCCGGTCATATTCCGCCATGAAACGCTGGTGAGGAGAACTGCCTGTCATGCGGTTGACAAAATGGCTGTAGTCCGAATCCAGCCATTTCTCATAAGCAGCATCCAGTTCTTCCAGTGTATGCATGCCTGTGAAATCTGTGCAGTCCAGGAAACGCATGTTCATTGTCCTGTGGCTCCGTTCCTCCTTTTATCCGAATGTTCAGATAAAAGGAGTTATACGAAGCTTATTTTTATCCGAACTTTTTCTGGGAACCATTGAGTTTACGGCAATCTTTCGAGAAAAAGTGCGGATAAAAGTTATCAATCTAACCCGAACATCCGCCGTATTTCATCCTCTTTCCCTTTCCA
>JAFUHD010000123.1 GCA_017469025.1 Clostridia bacterium | reverse complement strand
GTCGTACACATAATTAAACATCATGCCCATCCTCTGTGTGGAGGATGGGCATGATGTTTATCGGGCACGCCATGCGAAATAGCATCTGGTCACATTCTGTGCAGGGACAGATGTCGGATCGGGAAGGGAGAGAGGGGCTCAACTATTGAGTAGCTTTCGCGCTGCATCAATACTGTTTTTGACCATCTCTGGTGCGGGAGCCCCAGGAATACTGCGTCTCTCAACACAGGCTTCCAGCGAAATGGCTTCGTATACATCAGGCTGGAATGCGGGATGAAATGCTTGCAGTTCAGGCAGAGAAAGATCAAGGATCGCTTTATCCTGCTTGACGCAGTGAGCTACGAGCTCGCCCACTACGCGGTGAGCATCACGGAACGGAACCCCCTGTCGCACGAGATAATCCGCCAGATCGGTAGCGTTTGTGAATCCTCCAGCTGCGCCCTTAAGCATGGTCTCTGTGCGGAAGGTGAGTGTTTTAAACATGGCTGTGAATACAGTCAAAGACTTCACCAGGGTATCGCGGCTGTCAAAGAAGGCTTCCTTATCCTCCTGCATGTCTTTATTGTATGCAAGCGGGAGTCCTTTCATGGTTGTCAGCAGGGCAAGCAGGTCACCATAGACACGGCCTGTTTTGCCACGAATTAACTCAGCCACGTCCGGGTTTTTCTTTTGCGGCATGATTGATGAACCGGTGGAAAACGCATCGTCCATCTCTACGAAATGGAATTCGTTTGTGTTCCAAAGAATCAGTTCTTCACAAAACCTGCTGAGATGCATCATGGCGATACTGGCACCAGCCATATAATCGAGCAGATAATCTCGGTCGGCAACACCATCAAGGGAATTCTGTGAAATAGAGGAAAAGTCTAGAAGATCGGCAACACGCTCACGATTCAGTGGGTAGGTAGTTCCGGCAAGTGCACCAGAGCCCAGGGGCATCACATCGGCAGATTGCAAGGCATGCTGAAAACGCGTGCGGTCGCGGAGGAACATCTGTACATAGGCCATGAGATGATGCGCCAATGTAATGGGCTGAGCTTTCTGCAGGTGTGTATAGCCGGGCATGATCGTATGCAGATGATTTTCAGCGGTATCCAGGAGAGCACCGATAAGATCCTCCAGCATGGCGATAGTATCCAAACACGCGATTTTTGCATACATATGCGTATCAAGTGCGACCTGGTCGTTCCTGCTGCGTCCGGTGTGCAGGCGTTTTCCGGCATCTCCGATGCGTTCAGTGAGCAGAGTTTCGACATTCATGTGAATGTCCTCGGCATCAACGTGCCAGGTAATCTTTCCTGCATCCGCATCCTTCAGGATATCCTTGAGTCCTTCAACAATGGCATCTGCATCAGATTGCGGAATGATTCCCTGTTCACCAAGCATGGTAGCATGCGCGATAGATCCTGTAATATCCTGACGATATAAGCGCTGATCAAAAGTAATTGAGGAGTGGAAATCGTCCACCAGACCGTCAGTGGCTTTACTGAATCTTCCGCCCCATAGCTTCATAGCGTGCCTCCCTGTATCAACGGTATATGTTGGCTTGCTGTTGACAAGCCGCCGAAAGTATAGCAAAAAGGCAACTTACAGGCAATGCACTGTTTGCTTACTACAAGTAATACAAAAGGCAGAACAGGGGAGAAAACAAGAGAAATATGTCAAGAATACTTATTAGTTTAACACAATGACACAAACTGAATTTAAAAATGACACATTTACGAACCCAAACTGACGTAATTGCAGAAGGTGGATTGCCAACCAACGAAGTTTCTGCTATTATGAATGCGTCAAACCATTGTGAATGTGTGATACCGCAGCGTGGAAGTAGTTGGATATCTGTATGCATTGCTTTGGATAAGCAAACCACGGCACCAGACAATGGCATTGTGCGGTGAAACGGCACATCAGAAGAATTGTGACGTATGCCATATTGGTAAGATAAACAAGGTTCAGGAGGTAATTACATGCGCAGACAAATGAGTTTCCGAATGATGTTTATTCTTTGCCTGACATGTCTTCTGTTTTCATTGGCTGTAGCAGACAGTGCGTTGACAAGGTATGTGATCAGCCCCAATGGAGCAACGGTGAATATGCGCTCTGGTCCGGGAACAAAGTATAGTGTGGTGACACGGATCAAG
>JAFUHD010000122.1 GCA_017469025.1 Clostridia bacterium | reverse complement strand
CAATACGTTTCAGAACAAAAAAATAAGACCTTCCCGGTCGAAATTCTCTCCACATCCCCTTAACTCTGATTTCAAGTTCAAAGCCTTCTGTCAACTCTCTTCGGCGCAAACACCTCTTCATTATTTGCCCCTTTTAAGCCGTAATCCGAAAAAATCGGGGGATTTTCGGCGCAACATGAACGGCTTTCATCATCCTCGCGCCGTGGCAAGTGGTGATTTAGGTTCCGACGTCGGTGGCAGTGGGGATGGATGTGGTATAATGGGATGCAAAAATACATTTCCCAAAATAGATAAAGCTGGCCATTTATAGGTCAGCTCTATCCATAACATGCCGCTTCATGTGAAATATTCCGTCCGGACGAGATATCAATTCACTTTCTTTCCGGCAAAGTACACCTCCCTCGGCTTATTGTAACTGAACCCCTCATGCTCCGCAGTGAGCAGGTCCTTGTCAAACACCAGGTAGTCCGCATCTTTGCCGACGGCGATGGAACCCTTTTTGTCTTCAATGCCGAGCTGTATCGCACCGTTGATCGTGTAGCCGAGGATCATTTCCTCAATGTTCATTTTCTCGCTTGCGGGAGGAAATTCCGCTACCGACCGTCCAAATTCGTAAAATTTAGTTTTATCAGTGATACAACGTGTCATGCCGACCTCCATATCCGAATATTTCGATTCCAGCCATCCCCATTCCTTTGTCCGCTCGATCAGGCAGCGCTCTGGCCAGATGTTGTCCCTCTGTATCAAAGTTTCCAGCTCTGATATGGCCATTTCATCTGTATATGCCCATGGATCATCAAGGAACTTGCGCAGGGCTTCTGCCTTATGCTGAAGGAAACGCCGCTCGCCCAGGATATAATTGCTCAGCGTTTTAGGTGAAATATCTCTAATTGATACCACTGCTGCGAAGAAACTTCTGATGTAATCCTCAGTTGACATCTCATCCTCTCTCGGCGGCAGACCGTCCCCGGTGAGAAGATCAAGTTTTTTGTTCCTCTTCTTCCTATCTGAAGATGGTGAGTTGTTTTCACCCGTCTTATGCTTTTTCCGCTGGACTCTGCCGGTCCTGGACTGCACCGCCTCTTTCAGCACATCATCGTATTCATCATCCGTCAGTTCCCTGGGACCGTGAATGCTGTCATTCGCAACGGACTCCATTCGTTTCTTTTCCTGCAGCAGCACCGCGATCTGCTTTCTGATCCTGTCCGGGGTCTGATCGGTATCTGCCGTGATCGCCCTCATCCAGTATACTCCGCCCATCAGACGGGCTACACGTTCGATTTCCTCATCTGTAGGGACAAAGCATGTCTCCGCCGGTGATGCCACCCTCTGCTTACGAAGCGACCTTGCATAATTGCTGATTTCGCTGTCGATCAGGTACGAGGCATAGGTAGCAAACTTATTTCCTCTATGTGGATTAAAATACTGAATCGCTTTGAGCAGACCCATGTTGCCTGCCTGGACGCGATCCAGGTATTCCAGGCTCTTATATTTTTCACCTGCAATGGTCATGACAAGGGGGAGGTTATGAGAAATCAGCTTCTCCTGCGCCGAGCGGCCTTTTTTGATATATTCCTTCTTTTCTTCCAGGCTCAGGCTCTCCACTCATGCCTTTTCTTCCTCTGTCCGGTCAAGCCGTTTCAGCACTTTTGAGGTCTTGTCTACCAGCTTATACGGATACTCATCCGGAACCACAGGGTCTTCCGGCATGATGCTGCAATCACAGAGCATCCCCCTGCGAACCTCATGAGCCAGTTCCATCTGCTTCTCGGGCTTAAGCTGCGGATACTGTCTTGTATCCCGCTGATAAAGCGCCTGAATGTATTTTCTGGGATCCTTGTATTCGTGCCCGTCAATTACATAGGACTCCGGGGATACTTTTTCACCGGGTCCAAACTCCTCGTCCTCATACCAGGCTTCCTCGTCAGCGGCTGTTTCGGGATCATCAGCATCTGCCTCAGGTTCCTCTGACATCTGCTCGTCGTCGGGCTCCGCATTTTCATTGATATCCTCGTCCCCGTCGAGCCAGATGTCGTCATCATCCGAGCTGTCATCTGCTTCGGAATCCCGGTTTTCATCAACTTCAGAATCCTGGCTTTCTTTATCGCCATTATTCTTTTCAGGGGTTTCTCGCACTTTCGTCTTTTGCTCGGGTTCAGTCACTGTGAATCCATCGGCAAAATCAGAGTCCTCTTCCGTGTCGTATCCCTGATACCGGGCTTCATCATCGTCCAGGTAATCGTAATCAAGGTATTCACGTTCTTCCACTGCCTTCAACACTATTATTTACCTCAAAGCGCATGCGTAAAGTCATGGTAAACGCCGACCGCAACTCCCTGGATGCGCAGCTCCTCCTCCGGTTCTGGGATGATATCGGGATAGTCCTCCGGGTGTTCCCTGTTCATCGACCGCAGGATATAGCCATCATCCGCTTTCACCAGTTTTTTCAGATTGTTCTTTCCGTCCAACAGCGCAACGACCATCTCACCGTTTTCTGCTGCCTGCTGCCGTCTTACGATCACATAGTCGTCTGGATACACACCGGCATCGACCATGGATTTGCCTTTTGCGATCAGTGCGAAGAACTCACCCCGTCCAATCAGACTCTCCGGCATATGGATATACTCCATAAACTGTTCTTCCTCTTCTTCGCCGGGGCCGCAGGCAACATAGCCGAGCACAGGAATAAGGCTCTTGGGGCTCACGTGCTCCAGATCCACTGTCCTGGCACTGCGGCGGCCATCATAGGAGATTTCGCCGTCCTCGCGCATCTCTACAAGAAAGCGATGCACCGACGCAGGCGGTATATCTGTACCGTCCGCGATATCCTTCTCACTGGGAAAGCTGTCATTCTCCCTGTAATACTGCTGGATGAAATCCCTGATAATCCCTTTTCGCTCTGTAAGTTTCGGTCTCATATCCTTCTTCGTTCTGAAGCAGTTTACTCCATATGACGATACAAGAATATCACAGAACGCATGTTCCTGTCAATAGTTTTGAAAGGAATTGCTCCAAAATTAACAATAAGAAAGACCGGCAGTGGTCATGCTACCGGCCATGTAGGTACTGCGGATCACCTACTTGAACAGCTGATACTTCCTGCTGATGGCATGAGCCATATCATCAGGAAGAGGACGGAACCCAATGCAAGTCAGCGTCCTGCCAATACCATCCTCTCCAACCTCCTCCGGCTCCAGCTCCGTCAGGCAGTTATCCTTGATCAGGAAATAATCCTGGTTCTCCACCAATCCCTGCTCTTCTGCCAAGGCTACTGCCTTCATAAGCTGATTTCGGTTCTTTGCTTCGCATATTGTTTTCGTGAAAATGCCGCAGAACCATTCGTCGTATATGGACGGGTCCATTGTGATCATAATCTCGTAGCGTTCCATTTCCCCAGTATCCAGGGAAACTCTTTTCTGCAAGCCGCCTTCTTGGATCATATGACTTAAAAATGCCATGCTTGCGTGGCTGACCTGCGCTGCCAGTTTACCCGGTGACATGTTCAAGTCCTTCCGGGCGATTATCAGTTGTCGCATCTTCTCTCCTCATCTACATTGACAGTTTGTTCACTCTTCCTCAATTTCCGATTCATATTTTAACCGATACATACCCTTTCCTTTCCCTGTAATCGGAATAACCGCGTCTATGGTTCTGAGCATGCCTATCAACCGTCTTGCCGTGGAATCGACACACTCCAATACTTTTCTGACATATGCTGCTCCAAACACCTGATTCACTTCGAGATTATCATAGAGCAATTTCATATTCTCGACCGTTGGTCTGCTGTAGCCTTCCTTTACGCACCTGGATTCAATCGCCGAAAAAGCCACCTTCTGAATCGCCGATTTTTCATTCAAACCGCCGACTTTTTGACTCTGAACCGCCGAATTTTCAATTGAACCGCCGACTTTATGCTCCTGAACCGCCGAATTTTCATACGCAGAACTCATCACGGTTGTTTTCAAAATGAATGTATTGTTATTGAACACCGGATCCGGCAGACCAGCCGCTTCCAATTCCCGGCACATACGGTCTACGCCCTCGCCGTACTCTTTCACATAGCCATAATCCTTAAGAAATGCAGCAATCTTGGGATTCCTCGAAAAATGCGTATACCGGATGTTTTCTTTTTTCACCATTCCCGCAAAGGTTCCGGGACTGTCAACTTCAAGCCTGTCATCAAACATCTTGATCTGGATGTCCGTCCCCTTAATGCCGTAATCACGGTGCGTGGCTGCGTAGACCACAATCTCGGTACGGACGAATTCGCTGTATTCCTCTTCCGTGATGAAAACACCATCATGACCAAGATAGGTCTTTTCCTTCATTTGGGTCTTGATGTAGTCCACCGCCTTCTGCACCTGATCCAGAATGCGACCTTCAAAGATCACATCCTTCACCACATTCATATCTTTGCCGACCCGCGCCTCAAGCCCATCATACCTGATGAACCGGATAAAGGCGCGCGGGAAGAACTGCTGCGGATTTCTGCCAAATAGCAAAACAGCCGCTGTGCTGACCTGTTCTTTGCCGTTCTGAATTGTGACAAATTTCTTATTCTCCCGGAGATAGTCCTCAGCGGTTTTTCCGTAGCCGATCCGATGGATATACCCTTTTACAAAATCCAGATCGATATCTGTCATTGTTGCGCCATAGACAGGCTCATCCTCAAAATAACGAAGTCCCTTGGCGTACATCAGGGTAAGCCTGTCCTAAAACGATAACTTCTTGCTCTTATCGCCCACACGGAGATAAGCCTCATCTGCCTGATTAGCGTGAAGTAGCGGACTGGCTTCTATATGCATCAGCAAAACATGGTCCGGTTTGCCTTCGTAATTGATGCACTCAACCATTTCTGTTTTCACGGGTACCGTAGGATTGCAATAATCAATAGGTGTGCGCAAGATTTCATTCAACTGCTCCGTATAGTAATCCACGCCCTCAATCCGCCGTTTTTTGTCAGAGATACCTACAGCAACTGTGCCTCCATCCGCATTGGCAAAGGCACAGATCGTATCGGACAGATCTGCGGGGTTGATCTGAATGCTCTTCCGATCAAAGATTTGTTTTTCGTCCTTGGCAAGGACCTCATCAATCGTCATTTATTCCCACCTGCCTTCCGGTTCTCATAAGCCTCTACCATGTCATCGTACTCATCTATCAGCTTATTAAGGGCGCGCTCTATGGCCACAGTCTTCGACTGTCCGGCACGCTCACAGTATGCCTCAAGGCGGTCAAATGTAGCCTTGTCCATCTTAATGCTGATTGGCTGGGCATCCTTTTTCTGTCTTGGCATGTCACACCTCCCTGAACCTCTGTTCGCTTTCGACATTCCTATTGTACATGATATTTATAGAAAATTCAATACGTTTCAGAACAAAAAAAATAAGACCTTCACGGTCAAAATCATCTCTCAATCCCCTTAACTCAGATTTCAAGTTCAAAGCGAGGTTCCAACTCTTCTCGGCGCAAACGCCTCTTCATAATCTGGCCCTTTTAAGCAGTTTTCTTGAAAAATCGGGGGATTTTCGGTGCAACATGAACGGCTTTCATCATCCTCGCGCCGTGGCAAGTTGTTATTTAGGTTCCCACGTCGGTTTTTGACTGGATGGGTGTGGTATAAGGTTGTATAGCTTCCGTTGAGGTACCGGGGCATACTGCATCTCACCGCCTGTCACTTCACCTGCAATCACCAGCTCCTGAGCAGAGCCAGCGTATACCAGTGTCTCTGCTTCAGGAGCTTTTGTTACAGCTGCCGCTTCTTTTGCCGCATGAGTTATGTGTAAGTTGTAGCTTCTGTGATTGCCGTTGTTGTATCAGTCATCACATTCCCACTTTCCCGCCTCGCACTTGTTATCCCGCTTATTCCCGACTGCCGGGATCTGGCCTATCGTCAGTTTCAGCGTGTCGCCCTCGTAACCGGTCGGGAACACGATCCTGCCAGCAGTGCTGTCATCGTCCCACTTGGCAAGATCATTGCTTGCAGGTCAGAAGATAGTCCAAACCATTAAGGCCATTGATAAGCTTCGTAAATACCGGAATTATCGTATTCTGTAGATTACTCTACCGGAGAGTGAGAGAAATAATGAATCCGTAAGCACCCGCGAAAGATAACAACGTCTGAAGGTTAGATGGAGCGCTGTATGACATGATAGTGGCACGTACGGTGTAGGTCAGAGAAAAGGACAGTGACAGCATCAGTAGCCTTACCTGTTGACATTTGATGCATCGTTAAAAGTATATGTATGTTTGCCATGACGTTTAGACTGATACATTGCTGCATCTGTTTTTTCAAAGAGGGCTTGGGCATTCTCTGCCTCCGATCCATGAACAATTCCGACGCTGACCGAAACAGGCGGCAGGCTATCGGCGGTATTCACCAGTTCATGATTGATCTGTTCAATTTTCTGACTGATGAGCCGCTGCTGCTTCTCTGTAGAATGCACCATAAACACAACAAATTCATCTCCGCCAATCCGGCAGATATAATCATCCGACCTGAAATTTTCTTTCAGAGTCCGTACCAGCTTGACCAGAACCCTGTCCCCGGTTTCATGTCCATACGTATCATTAATCTCTTTGAAATTGTCAATATCAAAAAGAAGCATATAGGTGTTGGCCATTTCAATACTGGACAACAGAAGATCATATCCAGAACGGTTGTATGCACCCGTCAGTTCATCGTGGGATGCCTTGAAATTGAGATGATCAAGACTGTTCTTGTAAACCTCATACATCTTGTTATACGCACGTGCCAGATACCGGAATTCATTTGCACCAACCTCGGGAATGGGGCTGTCTGACTGGATACGTTCCACCGCGTTCAGTACAGGATGAATGCCCAGGCGTGAGGTAAGCCAGACCATAAAAAAGATTCCTATCGTTTCCAGAATAATGGCAATTCTTTCAAGAAACAGTTCATCACTCAGGGCATGCAGCGCTGATGCATCTGTATCATATGCCATCTTCTCCAGTTCATCGAGACAGACCAGCATGTTGTCCCGTATCTTTTGTTTCTGTCCATAATAATCCGAATCATGAACCATCAGGGCAGCAAGTTCCATCTTGGCCTTTGGCCTGAGTGAGCTGTCCTCTTCGGACAATTCCATCGACTTCAGTACCTCCGGATAATCTGTATATTCCTTTGCATCAATCACCAGTTTCATCGCATAGTATTCCCTTTTCATCAGGAGTACGGAATCATCCATGGCATGCTGCAATGCTGTCATTGCCGCATCGCTCCCGTTTCCCTCTGACATTCTTCTCAGCGCGTCTTCCCGGTGATTTGCTTCAAAAGCTTCTGAAAAATAATCTGAAACATAACGGATGTCGCCCTCTACGCTGAAACGCTGAACCTTTTCTGTCAGATAATCGGATGCATCCATCAGTTCACGGGCGGCTTTACGCAGCGCAATCTGTTGTTCAGACATGTCTGTAAGCTCATGGAAACTGGTTGACAGCTGGTATGTCGAAAAAAACATTAATACAGCCAGTACAACAGACCCTATGATTAGCCAAATGTGAATCGTACGCAGTGAAATACCGTCATTTTTCTTATTCTGGAACATCATCGTCACAATCATCTCCAACATATCTGTCTGGTTGCACCAGAAAAGCTTTACACGACAGAATGCCTATCCGCAGATTCATCATCTGGGTAGGCATATACAGAGAAGATTATATCACTGTTATACAAATATTACAATTCGTTTTTTTGTTATATTTACATAACGTTAGAGGATTCTTTCCTTCTTTTTCACATCTTTTTCACATTTTCACCGTTCTGAATAAAACGTATGATCGCTTCAACATTGTCAAAGTCATCATAGTCGCCCATAATACCCTCACGATGATAGACAATGCCTGCGTTTTCGTTCCGTTCAAGACAGTCAAGCAATTGATCCACACCGTACCGTCTGGCAAATTCAGCAAATGCACGTGCCTTAATTTTCTCTGAATACAATCCTTTTCGGCACTGAGCCGGTTCACACTCATAACATCCATTCAGATGCTTGTCCAGTACACATCTGCGGTTTTCACACCATTCGGCATTCTCACACCATGAAAGGTCCTTGAAACCATCCTGCCGGCAGCCTCTGCAGGCAACATTCTCAGAACACAGACAACACGCCAGCCCGCACCGGGCAATACCAAGTTCCCGTTTCATCAGATTTCCTTTCTCCGGAGAAAAATATCCACGTTTATTCCCCGGTTCAACGCCCTTTATTCATTTGCCAGGTACTGTGATCTATGCCCGCCAGACAGTCTCTCAGGCTGAGTACAGCGTCGTTCCTCAGTAATGATACTTTTTTCGAAACGCAAACATGAACAGGCCACCGACAATAGCTGCCATCAACTCTGCAAAAACAATAGCATACCAAATACCGTCCACACCAAGTATAAACGGCAGCAGGAGCACTGCCCCAAGATCGAAAACAAATGTTCTCAAAAAAGATATCATTGCTGATACCTGCCCGTTGTTCAGCGCAGTAAAGAACGCCGAACTGAAAACAGCCATGCCTGCAAACAGATATGCGACAGAGAAAATCCTGAACGCATGGACAGTATCCGGCAGCAGCTGTTCTGCTCCATGCAGGAAAGCAGCTGAAAACGGACGGGCAAGTACTTCAGAAAAAGCAAACATCGCGACTGATGTGAGTCCGATCAGTATCAGGCTTCTTTTTCGCAGGTTCCTGAGTTCTCCGTAGTTCTGTGCGCCATAATGATAGCTGAATACCGGCCCCGCCCCATTGGAAAACCCGACCAGCACAGCAGAGAAGATCATGCTGACATACATCAGGATGCCGTAAATGACGATTCCGTCTTCACCGGCATACTTTAACAGCTGAACATTGTAGGCAATGCCTACCAGAGAAAAGGCAACTTCCCCCATAAATTCCGAAGTACCGTTCGTACAGCATTTAACAAGTGCCCTGCCGTCCCAAACCGGCTTTACCAGTTTCAACAGGCTGCTATTCTTTCGGATAAAGTAAAAGATCGGGAACACGCCTCCCACAACCTGACTTAAAGCTGAGGCTGCTGCTGCACCTGCAAGTCCCCATTTAAAGCCGATAATAAAAAGGGCATCCAAGGCAATGTTGCAAAGGCCAGCGCATACTGTGACAGCAAGCCCCAGTCCCGGTTTTTCAGCAGTAACAAAGAAAAGCTGAAACTCATATTCCAATATCCATGCAGGCAGTGCCAGAATGAAGATCCGTCCGTACAGCACACAGTATTCAAGAAGCTTCCCTTCCGCGCCAAACATGGTTGTGATCTGGCGCATAAAGATAAACCCTGGCACTGACATCAACACACCCAGGCAGGCACAAAACAATACCAGCAGAGAAAACAAGCTGTTCGCCTCTTTCTGATTCTTTTCCCCCAGTCTCTTTGCAATCAGGGCGCTGCCGCCAACACCGAACATATATCCAATCGTTCCCAGAATATTCAGGGCAGGCAGAATCAGATTGATTGCTGCAAATTCCGTCTTTCCGACAAAATTGGCAACAAAATAACCATCCACAACAATATACAGGGACAAGAAAATGTTCGTCCCTATGGTAGGCAGTGTAAAACGCAGCAGTTTACTGTATGTAAAATGCTCTGATAAATGAATCCGTGATTTCATGTTTTGTCTGACATCTCTCTAGCATTAACCATTCAATGAATTTTCGTACAGACGTACAATGCACGTCAAAAAAGCCGCCTGGACACTGCCAGGCTGTTACAAGAATACCCCCATTTTTACGTTCTGCTGCAAGACAGACATTCCCCCAAGGCATAACGGAACAGAAATTCTCATGCCCAGACATCAGCCGATCATGACTGTCCATTATTCATTTTCGGCGTGTTTCGTCAGCTGCTTATGGACTGCCTCTCCAGGATCGTCCCGAAAGCAGGTATCTTTTTCGAATTCCCGGAAAGAAAGGAATTGTCCCGGTATGTTGTACCAGTCTGTCAAATACTGACATCTGCTGCCGATATGATGCCCAAAGCAAAGCCATGTCATAAAGGTTATGCTGCAATCTTTAGGAGAACTGCGCTTGTCTTCAGAATCTGTACCTGCCCGGTCTTTTCAGGATTTGCTGATGTTTAACAGACTGTTATCCCTGGCCCAGTCATATTGGGACATATAAACGCCATTATACAGATTTACAGCTTCCGGTTTTCCGTCCAGATAGTTAAAGTAGTCGCACCGGACTTTATTTCTGTTTATGCCCAGCACGCCCCAGCTTTTAATCAGTATATCTTCCTGCCCGATATTCTCGAGTGCCTTTACGAGATCCTTTTTTACAACACGAAGATAAGAATCCGTATTGCCCCGGAAAATGGCACTCGTGATTTCAGAGGAAGAACAGACAGCACCCGCTTTGTTTATCAGATAAGCCAGTAATTCCTTGGCACGTTTTGTCAGTGAAATGACTGGTTTTCCATCAAAAAAGACCTCAAAAGTGCCAAAGCATTGTATATACAGTCCCTGAACATTCTCTTTGCTGATATCGGTATGACGAAGCTGTGATAAAGCATGTTCTATTTTTTGTGCCGTTACGGGCTTCATAAGATAGTCACTGGCCCCCAGTTCGAAAGCCTGAGGCGCATAATCGCTGTATCCGGTGGTAAAAACAATGTCACATTTAGGGTATACGGCTTTAATGCGTTTTGCCAGTTCAACACCTTTCATGTCTCCGATTTCAATATCCAGAAAGGCTATATTAATCACGTTCTGAATTAAAACATTCAGTGCATCATTCGCATTATCAAAGGCCAGTATTTCGGATTCCGGTAATGCCTCATGAATCCGATTGGTTAATTGCCTTAACAGGATAGGTTCATCTTCTACTGCAAGCACCTTCATTTTTCTTCACCTTTCCGAATACATATCCATCCGCACACTCGCTTTTCTCCTGAAAAGCATCATTCACATCTTTATCAGATCCGGAGTATTCCTCACAAGGATTGTCTTCTCCGTGGCTGTCCTTTTACAGTTTCCGGGAATAATTCTTTGATACATTCTCATGTCCAGACAGGTAAATGCGTTCACCGAGCATATCATTCGCGATCCAAAGCATTATTTGGGTATTGTTATGGTTACAGTTGTCCCCCTGCCGGGCATACTTTCAATATCCAGCGACCCTCCAACCATTTCCCTGACGCGGTGCCGGGTATTCTCAATTCCCAGATGCTGCCTGCCGTCGTCAATCGTTTGTGAAACATCAAATCCGGTTCCATCGTCAGAAACCACAATTCTGTAATACCGGTCCGTTTCAAATGTACGGATTCTGACCGTTCCGCCGTCCCGGGTCTTGCAGATCCCATGTTTTATTGCATTTTCAACCATTGGCTGAACCGAAAGCGCCGGCACCTGAAAAGAATCGCACTGTATGTCATATTCAATGTTTAATTTGTTCGGAAACCGGAGCTGTTCAAGCCATACATAGGTTTTTACGTGTTCCAATTCCTCAAGAATTGAAATGGGATTGCTTTTGTTGGCGAACCCGATATTTTCACGGAGATAATCCGCAAACGCATTTGCAGCCTGTGCAGCAAGTTTGGAATCCTCTTCACACAGGGCAGCAATGACGGCAAGGGAATTGTATAGAAAATGGGGCTGCATCTGTGAGATCATGACGGAAACCTGAAGCTGCATCTGTTCCTTCTCACGCCTTATGGCATCTTTTTCCAGTTCATCATTTGTATTGTAGAAAATGAGACACATCGGCAGTATGATCGTGGCTGTCATTGCGCCAAACACATAGATGTCCGGATTCATATTGTTCAAATTCAAAGACAGGACCGTAAACAGGGTAGGTGCAAAAATACAGCATAAAAAAGAGAGTTTCCGGTTTATGCTCAGTTTGGAAAAGAATGCAGCAACACACAAAAGCGTAAGGAGGAAAAAATCCAAAACAGCACTGACATAGTCTATCACACTGTCGGAATAAACGCCCTCACTCGTAATAAGAAAAAGAATCGGCCTGTACAGATTGAAAAGAACAGCGGCAGTATAAAATAAACACGAAGTGGAAATCAGAACAGTAATTGTGCGCGTGAGAACTGTCTGATCAAGAAACTGGTTTTGATATAGCCAAAGCGTCAAAAAGAGGGTCGCAGAGGTAAAATAACCTGCTGTTGAGTATATTTTGATCTCTCCTGCGTAGTCCGGCAGTCCATAAAGAATGTTCACAATTGTAAAAAAGAATTCTGCCATATGAACATTAAGCAGATACAGTACAAAGAAACGCATTGTTCCGACAGATCCGTCTTTTCTGAACAGACTTCCTGACACGAACGTCAAAAAGATGAGACAGAAGATATTGATCACTTCTGTAAAGGTAATATGGTCATTCTGACAGTTGCTGATTATCACCGTTTTTGCAATAGCATACAGTGTGAGAAGACACATGATTCCCAATGCAACAGCATGGAACGCTTTTTCTTTGTTTCTAAACGGCATGTTACACATTTAAACCTCTAACACTCCACTGACTGCCGTCTGCATGAGACAGCCTGAACCGATAACAGTTACAGCATATGCTTAACAAAAGCATATCATGCCGCTCAAATATCTGTTCCAGTGTCCGGCTTTCCTCATGTCCTTTACAAAATCCAGAAGACAGTTCAAAAACATTTCCTGCCGCGAAATTATCTGCCAAATCTGGTGATAAATTCATCTTCAGTGAGTATCGGAATTCCCAGCTCGGCCGCCTTTTTGTTTTTCGTGGACGTCGACCGGGCATCATTATTGATCAGATAATTCGTCTTCCTGGAAACGCTGCCTGCCACCTTGCCGCCGTTTGCTTCCACATAAGCCTTAAACTCATCCCGGTTTTTAAAGTCATGTACGTCACCCGTAATGACAAAGGTCAGTCCTACACAGGTACCTGAAACCGTTTCCACAGGTGATGCTGCAGGAATCGACAGTATATTCAGCAATTTTTCAAATGTTTCCCGGTTGCCGTCGGTATCAGCCCATTCATAAATGGCACGTGAGCGCTCCGGACCGATTCCGTCCACTTCAGCAAAACTTGTCCGGGCGTTCAGTGCATCCACAAATCCAGGCCAGCCATATGCATTGACCAGCCGCTTGGCAGCGTCCAGACCGATCTGCGGGATGCACAGTGCAGTCAGGAAATGAACAGCATCTGTTTTGGTACGCGATTTTTCAATCGCAGCAAGCAGATTCTCACAGCTCTTCTGTCCATATCCTTCCATTCCCTGAATTTCAGCGGCATGCTGATCCAGCCTGAATACATCCGCAAAGGAATGAACAAAACCGGCAGCAACAAAATCTCTCATGGACTCTATGGACAGTCCGTCAATATCCATTCCGATTTTGCTGACAAAACGTTCATACTTTTTGAGGTTCTTGGCCGGGCAGCCGGGATTATTGCAGCGAAGGGTCTGTGCACCGCTGTTTCCAAACTCTATCGCTGTTTCCGCTCCGCATGCAGGACAGGTTTCCGGAATCTCAAACCGTCCCTCCGCCTTCAGCACGCCGACCACCTTCGGAATGATTTTGTTCGCCTTGATGACCTCTATTTCCGTTTCATCCACGGCGCCAATACCGAGGCGTTCCATCTCGCTCAGGTTAACCAGGGATGCACGCGAAACCGTTGTTCCCTCCAGCTGGACAGGATCGAAAATGGCAACCGGCGTGATAACCGTCGCACCGCAGGACCATTCGATCTGCCGGAGCACCGTCGATGCTTTCTCATCCTGCCACTTGAATGCATATCCGGCTCTCGTCGCATGATGTCCCGTGACGCT
>JAFUHD010000121.1 GCA_017469025.1 Clostridia bacterium | reverse complement strand
TCACCCCGTGCGGGGTGAGACCGGGAAGCTTGTTCTTGTTAATGGATGTCGCTCTGATTTCAATCCACTCACCCCGTGCGGGGTGAGACCTGGTTTTATGACAGCTGGTCCCCGGACGACATTATTTCAATCCACTCACCCCGTGCGGGGTGAGACCTTCAATTTCGGGATGATCGATGATGTACTCGGGTATTTCAATCCACTCACCCCGTGCGGGGTGAGACCGCGATATTCACCCAAATTACCTCTACATATTCTGTTATAAATATATAATTTCATTGGATTTATGAGCATATTATCGCTTCATTCTTAGTTTTGAGTATATTTCTATACTATCTTTTCGGTGCGAATCCCCCTAGGAAATCATGAGAGCTTCACATTCGCACCTCATATAAGGAGGGTATCGTCAGGCATGTAAGTATCTTTCACACCAACGTGCTCTACACGATTATGATACTTATTTCCTAACGAATAAAACCGAAGACTATCTTTCTTATCATCTATCAATTTCGTCAGTTCAGCTTTTAATACATGGTATTGAGCCGCATCAACATTGCATTCAAAGACAGAATTCTGTACCCTTTGACCGTATGCAACACATTTTTTTGCGACCATTCTAAGTCTTCGTTTCCCTTCTGCATCAGTCGTACTAACATCATAAGTTACTAGAATCAACATACATTACTTCCATAAAAACATAGGATAGCCATCAATATCCTGTCTTAGGTATCTGGCTAATAGCAGTGCCTGAACATATGGAACTAAGCCCCAACTTATTTTTTCTTGCAGAAATGGATGCTTGATTTCCTCTCTTTTATGTTCTTGCCATGCATTTAAAAAAATCTTTCGGCCATCATCGTTCAAAATTACTGCTTTATTTTGCTGAGATACAAAATGTCTGGATTGTATTATTTTTTTATTAATCAAACTTAGTACAAGTCTATCTGCAACAGGACTTCGGAGTTCTTCCTCCAAATCCAATGCCAGTGACGCTCGCCCAGGCCGGTCCCTATGCATAAAACCAACATAAGAATCAAGACCTACACCTTCTAATGCTGCTCCGCAATCATTTGCCAAAAGTGTGTAAGCAAAAGATAGCATTGCATTTACATTATCCAAAGGCGGGCGCTTATTTCTTCCTCGAAAATAGAAATCATCCTTCTGATTCAAAATCAGATCATCAAAAACTGAAAAATACAAAGACGACGCATTTCCTTCCATACCGCGCAGTGAGTTTAAATCCGTAGCCTTTGAAATACCATCTAGAGAATCATACATATCTTTCGAAACAGACTTCAGTTTTTCAACATCCACTCGCATTGTATGATCTCTAGTAAATCTTTCCAATGTCCACCTCGAATTAAAAACCTTTCCAAAGATCATGTTCCGCGCGATCATACAGCTCTTTGTATCGTCATCAGAAACACGATATTGCTGCTTTCTAAGCAGTACATTCCCCCTATCTTCACCGCAAGTGCGAGCAAGAAACTTTCCTCTTGGCGTAAAAAAACTCAATGAAATTCCCCGGTCAGCACAAGCGCCCATAAGAGCTGGGGAAGCTCCTTTATACGAAAAACACAAAATGCTCTCCAGGATAGATAACGGATATTGTCCACGTTTTTCCTTATCACACAGTACAACGACATTCTCGTTTTCCAAAGAGAGATAACTGTCTTCTGACAGCACAAACAACGTATTAAGAAGCTTCCTCATTCTTATATGTCTTCCTTCAAATTTGCCTTTATATAATCACTTACTTTGTATTTTTTTGCTAGTTTGGGCAAACATACTTCCTTTAGTGAACAGGCGTTACATTGTTTCGATGGTTCTGCTTTCGGCGTATACCCTTTCACATAGTAGGAATTCATCTCACGGATCGTTTGAATTACCTTATTTCTCAGTCCTTCTGTGAAAACAACCTTCTCCCTGCGTCGTGTTTCCCCATAGTAAAGACTTCCTTCTGGCACAGGTACAATCAGCATTTCTTCCAAACACATTGCCTGACAACAAAGTTGCAATCTGTCGGCATCATTTTCCTTCGGCTGTCCCTTTTTATATTCTACCGGATATACCAGCCATTTGTCTGAATATCCAGCCAGAGGAACGCCCTGTTCACTTTTATGGAATTCCACAACATCACATACGCCAGTGATTCCCATCTTTTCCGAAATAACCCGCATCCCTCTGGTAATCAAAGTGTCTCCACGAAGTTCGACCTTTGTCTCGTCATGTGCACGTTGGTGAAAGAGCTGACCATCAACCGTTCGTACATTATCCATCCACTGCTGCTCAATGTGAATCAATGCCCACTGTCGCTTACAAAATGCAAAGTGTTGCAGTCCTGACAATAAAAGCAAGTCATCATTCATTATGCTTTACGTTCACAGGTCACATGTTCAGGTATCTGGTCATAATCAATCGACACCTCATAATCAGAGAACATCCTTGCCGGCCCATTCGGATCCTTTCTCCGAACATGAACCAAATCAAACAATTTGTAAGATGGTGCATCTCCAAATATACTGTCATGCTTAAATACAATCAATTCCCTAACTGCCATCTTGCCACGTGCTGCCGAATGATCATATTCAAACATATTCAGTATTGCATTCCAGAGAAGATTCAAATCTTCCTCTGAGAAACCAGTAACTTTCTGTGCCAAATTGGCAGAAACGAAGCCTTCTGCACGGTAGAGTCCATAAGGAACAATGTATTTTCTTCCCATCTCTGTTCCTTTTGTCTCAGCATCTGCTTCAGTCGTGATTGCTACCCTAGTGATTGTTACTTCCTGAGGCATAATCGGTTCAACACTTCTTGCAAATCCTATTTGCACCGGTCCACGTACCTGGCCACAGTTCAATGCTGCCTTAACATATGTTGTCATCACAGCTCCAAACGTACGAATGTCGAAGAAGTTCTGACACATAAACCTGCAAATCTGCGCGTCAAGATCAGGATTCTCCTTTTTCGACTTCTTTACAGCTTCTTTGATATCCTTCTCATTTTCAGCCGTAATTCCAACATACTTAAGCCCTTCACGATCGCTGCGGTTCAAAGGAATGTTTTCCTTGATATAGATCTTGTAACCTTCCTCGTTTTCTTTGACCATCTCAACATAATTGCGAATCTTACGCTTAAGGCAAACATCCGTTACAAGTCCAAGACCCGTTTCCGGATCAATCCTGGGCATATTCCCCGCATCCGGATCCCCATTAGGGTTTCCATTTTCTACATCAAACAGAATTACAAAATCATAACGGTTGGAAATAACATTACTCATTGTTTAATCCTCCTTTTTCTCAAAACGCTTCTGGAACTGATGATAATATCCAAGCTGAAACACTCCCTGGTCATACAAGCTCAACCTTGCAGGGAACTCCGAATGAATTCCTTCCATAATCGTACATATCAACTTGTTATAATAGACTGCCGTTCCCTGATTAACCTTTTTCAGATGCGCCTGTGCGAGTTTCAAAAGCTGGGGAAAAACAACCGCAGGCGTGGAACATGCTGAATTGAAATACCTGTCCCGGATCGTTGTGTTAATTCCGGGATTGGCCGCACTTTGAAGTGCTTCCAGAACAGCAAACAGCCTTCCAAACAAATATGGCTGATATGTAGTGTTTTCATTCAATTCCACAGTTACTACCTCCTTAAGCTTTTTATTATTATTTGCAATATTCCTGATCAGATAAGCCTTTATGATTGAAGCTCTGGTACGATTCACAATACGATCCGCCCGAATACGTAATTGAATCTGATCATACAGCAAGGCTGGATATGGAAGTCCCTGCAACACTGCTCGAACTACTGCCGCTACCAATACAGGTGATGGTGACTTGTCTTTAGACTTCGGATTGACCGTTTCGTTAAAAATATTCCAAAAACTCAGATATTGTTTCTGGTCATAGTTAGGGCGCACAATTTCAAGCCGCTCATGATGTTCCAATACATTTTTAACAAAAACACCAAACTCATTACTAATGAAATACTTGACGGACAGTCGTGCCGCATTAGGTTCAAGTCCGAGAATATAGAACTTTTCATCCGGCATCAAACTTCCTTGATCAAAGATTACCTTTCTTCCCAAAGAAAGATCTTTGAGTCTTTGGTAAATCGTATCATCTGTTTCGCCGCTTGGTACATCTCCTCCCAACATAAAATCCGCATAATCAGAATACTCATCCCGTCCGCTTTCAGACCAGAAAACGGTTGTCGTATCTCCTATCCGCCAATTCTTACCAGCATTGTTGACCATAAACTTCAATGCAGAAGTATAACCAAATGCCGCTTCTTCGCTGACTGGTGCATTTAAACCCTGTTTCCCATCAAAGCCATACGATTCAAACGAAGGTTTATTAAATGAAACCAGAGAAACACCAGATGTTTGTCCTCCATAAATTCCCTTAATTGACGGGTGAATTCTTGCAATACTGGCCTTTTTGCCAGTAACCAGACAAATCATTTCGTCATTATCGGAATGATCTTGATACCTTTCATTCCAGATATTCTGAATTTCCGGACAGTTCTGCACAAACTCACCGTTGTAATCGAATATCAGATTTCCACCTTTTTGTATCGACTCCAGATAAGGTTCAAGAACAGGATTCTCTGCGGCTTTCTTTGGATCCCACTTGATAAAAAAGTTAGTTACAGCCTTTGCTGGTTTGCTAATGCTGTTTTTCAACCATTCACAATGTTTCTCTCTTGACGCTTCAAAACACTTGATTGACCTGTCCGGTTTTCCTTTGGCATCAATTCCAATAATGTACGTTGAATTATCACAGAGAAAATTGGGAGAAATATCGACAGAACGTTTCACCTGCGCGGGAACATTTATTTGCTTTGGCAGTTTTACCGTCTTCTTCCCACGGACAACTTCCGCTTCCTGAGGTAAAACACGAACAAGCTCTCCATCATCATCAATCTGTAAAGCATATGAAACATTAACCAGTTCCCATCCCGGTCTCTCCAGTTCACCATTTTCTACCAGTCTGTTGTAATACTGGTTCAATGCCTGCAGAATCATCTAAACACCTCACTACCCGCAATGTCTATTACCCCATTTACCATCTTCGGGCGGTAAAACATAGGATTAAGCTGCTTTCCGTCGTAATGATCCCAGTCGAAATCGTAAAAACTCCATCCAAGATCTCGCGTATCATCAATAGTTGGAATATTGCCGCCTTCCCAAAGTTTGAAATGAGCTGTACACTCTCTGCATCCAAAATATGGTTGCGCAAATGCCTGACCTCTTGAGAGCCGTCTTTTCATGATGTCCTGAAACTTTCCTGGATTATCTCCCTCGTTCTTGTGATCCGTCATACTGAAATGGGCCTCGATAACATACCGGACATCTCTCAGCATCATAGACGCTCTCTGCTGAATCTGGTCTCTGGTGGAAATACACAGTAACTTTCCATTTCCTTTCATAGCACCGGAGACTTCACTGGCTGAAGCTTTTGCGCCAATTTCATTTCTCCGTACATTCGTAAAACGGATAGGATTCATGACATAAATCCGATCAACATTCCACTTCAGACCTGGATGGAAATACACTGCTTCAAGCATACCACGTGCAGCACTGGGTGTAGGAACATCATAAGATATTCGTTCAACTTTGCACTCCGGTCTTGTAAACAATGCATAATCACCCCAAACCTCCATTCTGACCGACATAGACAAACGCCTCCTTTCCACTTTTTATAAGCTTAACGATCAGCCTGATTTAAATATGAGTTTGACGCATATAAGGGCAACCTTTCTGGTCTTTAGGAATCTCATTTTCCTGTTCCCCCATTATTTGTCAAACTGACACTTTGAATCAGGCTAACACATTGCCTCACACCTGATTTCTACTAACATGGCTCCTCCTATCTTGTCTATTATTATACAGGTTTTTCATGCACTTTGTCCATTTCATATAAATAATCCCGTTCCAAAATCATCAGATATTAAAAGGCCACATTCCCTGTCATATGAATTAGCGTCGCATAAAATGCCCGTATAAGGATCCAATACTTCAATCTTTCCGCCTTCAAGAAGTTTTTCCCAATCTGACTTGTAAATTCCAACCGAATGACGCGATAACCTCTGAATGCGTGCACGATTGACCATTCCCTTTTTTAAATACGTTAAATCCTCCTCATAAGCCCGATATGCGTCTTCGTCTTCAATTCCAATACAAGACAGATAATCGCTGCTCATATAGACGGTCATCATATTCGAATCAATGATATGAAATGCCCCTGCCAGTGATTCGAATTCCATTTTTCTGCACATGTCCAAAATATCTTTGGACTCTACAGACCTGCTTATCATTCTATATAATTCATCAAAATACGTTTTTATCGCATCGTCTTCATCAAAATTCTCGAAGGTATCCATGACGTACCTGGCTGCTTCAATATTAGGCTCTATTTTCTTTACATATCTGCCGTCCAAAGAAAATATGACAACCTTGCTGTTTTCTTTCTTGTTTTTCCCTTCACGGTTACAGCGTCCAGCCGCCTGAAGAATTGAATCCAATCCTGATAATTCTCTCCAAACTTCCGGAAAGTCAACATCTACACCTGCCTCAATCAAACTTGTTGAAAGAACCCGGCACGTTTCACCAGAACTCAATCTCCTCCGAATCTCTTTTAATGTCACTGTTCTGTGATATGGTGTCATAAGCGTTGAAAGATGAAATCTGCCATTTTCCGGCAGCTTTGAAAATACGTTCTGCGCAGTCTTTCTTGTATTCACAATACATAATACCTGATCTTTCTCTTGAAGATCTGCACATACTTCATCTTCTTCTATTCTACCGCGCCTTTCATATACTACCCTTCTAAAATACTGCTGGAGGTTCAATGTATCTTCACATATTTCCTTTGGCCTGCATTGTTTTTTCATCTGCTGGTAATAATTGTCAAACAATTTATTCAACGATGGCTGCGTCGCTGTACATAAGACAGCAGTTACCTGGTATGAATTCACCAGCTCTGCGATCACATTTATACACGGTTGCAGGTATTGAACCGGTAGCATCTGTGCTTCATCAAAAATAACAACGCTGTTAGAAATGTTGTGCAGCTTCCTGC
The DNA here is from genome assembly GCA_017469025.1 of Clostridia bacterium. GTDB lineage: Bacteria > Bacillota > Clostridia > Christensenellales > Aristaeellaceae > Ventricola. The sequence continues at coordinate 16,663 of JAFUHD010000121.1, read as the reverse complement.
ATTTAGATGGCTTATTGGAAAACAGCGATTCAAAAAACTGTACCGCAGTTGTCACAATTACAGGAGCATCCCAATTTTCTGTTGCCAATTGACGCCGTTTTTCCATAGCTTCTTCCGCATCATTCCTGTCATCTTTCTGCCATATATTGGAATGATGCTCAATGACATTTTCGTCGCCCAGAATATCTTTAAATACCTGAGCATTTTGTTCGATAATGCTAGTATATGGAATAACATAAATAATACGCGTCATATTATTATAGGAGGCATGTCCCAGACCAAAGGCAAGCGAGGCAATTGTCTTCCCACCCCCAGTTGGAACCGTCAGTGTATATAGTCCACGTTCTCCATTCCCAGCCCGAATACAATCCCGCAATATACCATTTCGCTTTTCATTAAGCTCGTTTGCTGGTTTTGATAGCCACGGACTGATTTTCCTTTCCAGTTTTATCCGCAATTCAGAGATTGTCTCATATTCCCCGCGGTCTATCCTGCCATTATACATAAACGCTTCGGTATCCAAATAGTCAGCATCAACAAGGCATGAAAACAACATTCTTGTATACATCTGAATCTGAAACGGTTTATTAGAAAGCCATTTTGCGATTACATTTCCTTTCGGAGGTCGTATTTCAGTCCAAAATGCTTCATATCCCAGCGCTCCAGACAGTTCTTTTTTTAATCTTCCTAATAACGTTCCATCTCCTTCAATAGATGCATTGTTCCCCAAGTCGCTCATTCCGCCATGATGACCGCTGATTACACACGCGCCAATCAAGTCCTGATATTCTGTCCGGCAGATTTGTGCTCCGGCTGTAGAATGATCTACTTTGGGTGTATGAGCAGGATCTTTCATACGCTTTTGCCCCTGCATACTGTATTTTCCTGCGTCATGAAGAAGCCCTATCCGTCCAGCATGCTCTTCGCCTCCAAACGGTTCCGCAAATTTCTTTGCCAGCACTGACACACCATACAGATGATCTTTTAACAGCTGAACACGTCCATCCTCACTCGTATGTCCGATATACATACTTCAGTCCTCTGCGTCATTTTCGTATTTTTTCTATTCTCAGATAACTTCTTTCGAGTTCTTCCCAAGAAACTGGCTGATGTATTTCTTGGCACTTCTATCACATTCTTCTTCCATCCATACCGCTGGGATAATTATCCAGTGCCTGCATAGCAAAGCAAATGTCTGCCCCGAATGGGGACCGGATAATTGTGGGCAGCAATTCAATAAGCGCACCTTCCATTGGTCTTACCGCATCCTCATTGGGATCAAATTCACCTTCAAGTATTGCGTCCATAATATCATTGTCAGTAAAGAATACCGTCCACTCGTTATCCAGCTCAGAAGCGGTAATATACCGCTTCTGAGCTCCATCGAAATATTCTACTTCTGCATAATCCTCTCCCCAGCCGTCATCAGAAGTACCCCACCTGAGTCCTTTAATAATCATCTTTCATGTCTCCTCATCCTCATCGATATACTTCGGAATCTCGATCTCCATGAGATCCTTTCCCTCAGTCTCCTGGACAAATGCATTGCAGGTGTCCCAGTCTGTACGAACAACATAAATCAGGTAACGAATCAAAGCATCCTTCTCCGGATCCTCATCCGGATTCTCATAATACTCCTCGTACTCGCAGCCCCAGTCAAGGTAATCACCATCTTCGAATGATTCACTGATAATATCCTCATACAGGCTCTCATCCGAATCATAGTAATTCATCATGCCTTCGACTTCTTCAAGTCCGGCATAGAAAACCTTTTCTCCATCTATCACCTTAGCTTCAGCAACGACATGTCCGGATACCGGTCCGCAGCTAAAACCGCCGTCTGTGATACCAACATTTACCTTTGCAATAACCATTCCATATCCTCCTTTAATGACATAGTCGTGCTTTCAGCACCGTATCAATTGCAGTTGTCATGATTTGACAAACCAGCATGAAATGCTGGGCCATCTCCATTCAAAAACGGTTGTGTGCGTCGTGACATTGAACATTGTATCAAATGAAGATATGGAAAAGTGGACCTGTAAGGTCCAATTTTATCCCACAGGTCCATTTTTTCAAAGAATCTGGGAGACACGCTTTCTTTCCTGAATGTTATTCTCTCTTTCAACGAAAAATGATGCCTAAATGATCAATGCCTGCCCTGCGGCATTCTCACACTCAATCCAGCGTAACCCCATTTTCCCCCAGGCGCTCTTTCAGCCGTTCAGATTCCCGCTGCCGGTTGGTATCAAGGTATATTCCATTAAGCGCTGTTCCCATGTGCTTCAGCTCTTTCAGCGCTATAGGACGCGGAATAATACTGGTAAACAGATAGCTTTCCAGAAGATCCATCGCCCGCCCGTAATAAAGAACCGCCTCTTCACTCCCACACTTGTTCCACAACACCCATGCATAATTGTTACAGATAACTGCAACCGCCTGTGCACAGCGTTTTTCCTGATCAAGATGATGATTTCTGGCAATGGTCAATGCTTTACGGTATTCCCTCAAAGATGCATCCAGATCCTCATCTTCAATCAGATAGGCAAGTCCGCCATGCACTTCAAACTGCACGGAATAATCATTCTCGCACGCATGATGATGTTCAATCAGGTCCAGTGCTTCCTTCAGGTATTCCTTTGCCCTGTCATCATCATTCTCATTCCAACGGTTATCCCGGTAAAAGCCCATGATAGCTTCCACTACACAGGAAATAGCCGTGTATGCGTCATCGTCCTTAATCCCAAGCGCCTTTTCCTTCAGCTGATATATTTTCTCCCACCAGTTTTTTGCTTCAGGATCATTCTGAGAGGCAAGCGTCGACGCAATCTTGAAACACGTACAGATGTAACCCGTCAGATGTCCCTTCTCAGGCGCACCAATAGCTTCCAGTGTATGCATGGCTTCCCTGTAAAACCTGAGGGACTCATCGTCATTCCCAAGCATATGGCTCTGAACGCCCTGCTCTATCAGCAGTTCAATCCGTTCCTCCATCACCTGGTTTGGTGTGAGATCGAATCCTCCGCCATGTTTCATCATATACTCATGCATGATCATCTTCATATTGTTGAAGATAAATCGGTACCGTACCCAGCTGCCAGTAAACTCATTTTTATCTGTATCGATATAATACTCAGGCTCCCGCTTTTTTCCGAAGTATATCTCATAGAGCTCCTGACCCATTTCGATCTGCATATAACAGCTCTCATGTGTCGCTGTAAATCGGCTGGTTCCGTCCCTGTACTCGACAATCTGATAATACTCTCTGAGTTCCGGCTGCCGGTCATTGAACATCTCGATATACATCTTCGGCTGACCGCCTCCGCCCCAGGATGCACCAACACGCATCCCATACTCACGGGTATCATCCACCTTCTTCATAATCTCCTGGACTTTTTTATCCGTACGCTTGTCAATCTCCAGAAAGAGTGGAAAAAAGTCAGAGGATGCTGCTTCCTCAAGGCTGTCATACAACTCAAGCTTCTCTGCCTCAGGAATATCCGCCCCGACTCCCAGATATTCCATGTACAAATCCTGGTTCTCAAAAAGACTGATATTGCCGCCTGTCGCATCCAGTATTTCTTTATGCGCTTCATAGAAAGCAGCTTCCGCCTTCTGATGCAATTCCATCAGGCGGACGGCTTCCCTGCGCTGTTCTTCTGTGAAAACGATGAAACTGGTATAGTCAGATGTGAAAACAGCTTCCACCTGATAAATCCGTCCGTCTTCATCCCTGACCTTGATCCATCCCTGATAATCATAATCGAAAGGCGCGTTTCCTCCATTATGATGACCATCCGTAAACGAATCAATTTCCTCAAAATGTCTTTCTTTTCTGGTCTTTTCACTTTCCGCTGTCAGGCTTGTATCCGTAATAACCGCGCTTGGCATATCCGGACTGGTCTTGAGCAGGGGAAAACCCGCTTTTTCCAGCATGGTATTCAGCTCATCTATGCCAATTCCATCCCGGATGGCAAGAATGATGATACAACTCCGAATATCCCCTTCACTGAGAATCGGCATTCCATAGCTGGACAGGGCATGCTGCGTCTGTGCCAGATTCATCCCGATGGCAAAGCACATGGCAAGAATATAGTCACGCTCATCCGTATGCTTATCTCCACGCAGCAGCTTATACACATAGTCCTGTGAAAGCCCCGACCTGACTGCGACATTTTTACGCGAGATCTTATATTCTTGAAGCATCTGAGCCATAAAAGGAACAAATTCATTCGAATAGTTTTTTCGCTTCTGCTGCTCAACCATCGCCCGGATTTCATCACTCCGGCCATGTTTGAGGAGATGTATAATTTCCTGCCTGTCCTGTATCATATCGTCACGCCTCCGTTAAGGGCAGCAGCCTTATCCTTTGCATCGACTGCACATTGCCCGATTTAGCAAAACGGTGCAGAGCACCCAGCCATCTGTTCTTTCATATGCAAAGAATAACACAGACACTGTTCCCAAAAGTGGACCATAAAGGTCCAAATTTTCCACTCGTTTCAAATTATACTATATAGTCATAGTATCCCTTACCCGGAAAGCATATCCTATTCAGCTACTAATTTGGTCGTTTCAAAAACGACATTTTCAGTATTATTCCCTTTTCACTTATGGTCACATATTGTTCATGGCTATTTCTATTGCCCGTGGCAGTGCCTTGAAGAAAGCATCCATTGCTGTCAGCACGTCTCCATTTAGTCCACTGTTTTTAATCAGTACAGCAAGATAAACAACTAATGCAATCAATATAATGACATCAATCAACAGCCAGCATAAAAAGGACCTTGCAAACTTTTTACGGTTGGTGTTTGTACCCGCAAGAGAAAAAATCACAACCAGTATAATTCCGATGACTGGCAGTGTAAAAACAATTGTCCAGAAAACATACGCCCAGCCGCCCATATACTTTGGTTTAACCGCCTCATAATGGTCATATGACCGATGCGGTGCAGCCAGAGGTTCATATTGAATCTGGGGCGGCTCGTATTCAATTGGCGCTTCAGGTTTTTCATAAACCTGAACCAGCTGTTCAGGAATTGTCTGCTGCTGTAACATCGGTGCAGTGTCACTTCTCCTGCGTCTTCTTTCGCTCACTGCTCTTCCCTCACTTTCTTAGTTTTATTATTCAAATTACCAGATTTTCGGTAATTTGTTGCTTTAATTGTTTATTCCAGAAAAGAGTCCCATGGCGCGAGAATGCCCACCCCATTCCAGAGCATCCAAAACAGATTGGCCCGCACAGTCTTCTGCCAGCCGGTTCACGGATCTTTTCCAATGCAGAACGTGCACGGTTCGTATCCCGTCACATTAAATATCCGTCTTACGCCCCATCTTCTGACATACTCGCAATTCCGTTTATGATATTTCGTCCCGGACTTTGTCACATAATAACCTATATCTGCGCTTTCCCAAATGATAAAGCCGAAAAGAAGAACTGCAATAACAGAAACAATCCATATCCATTTCTTTCTTACGAATATTTCTGCTCTTGTTGTCAAGGATGGATTAATGAGAAAGTGTGCGAACTCATTAGCCTCATACTCCTGAGTAACGTTTATATCCTTTTCTCCCGGATTGCGCATATGTCCGAGAATCACGTGACCCAGTTCATGCGCCAGAGCCACTACCTTTTCGCGGTCAGAAAGATCCCTGTCTACAAATACGAGATGGATCTGGTTTGAGGAATAAGCGAACGCTCCGCCACCCGCAAACTCCCTTAAATTCAATTCGTCCATCAGCCTTAATGACTGTTCACTTCCATACTCAATGGTGTCATATCCATTTTCTTTTATTATGTGTTTGATTTCATTCAATGTAACATATGACATCCGGTACCGTTTAAGGATGGTAGCGGCAGCTACCGATATTGCATTGTTTTTCATACTTTTTTATTGAGAGAAATCTGTTCTTCCAGCACTTCACGAATCAGCTCTTTTAAATGCTCATCGTTTTCGTCTGTACGTCCCATTCCGCTGAATCCCCTGATTGTCCCTTCCGGCTTTTTATTTTCACACCTTTTTATTTCTTCACTGATGACCTCTTCCACCCTTGCAAGCCCCTGCGTGTCCAAAAGCTCAAGCTGTTTCACCGTGTCATAAAAGCTGCCGGCTTGATTAATCTCGTCATCAAAAATCTGCTTTATGCCAAGCAACTTGCAGACTTTAATTACAAAATCAAAAGACGAACTGCCAAATCCTCTATACAATGCAGTATTCAGTGTTCCCCGGGAAATACCTGTTGCTTCCGAGAACTGTCTCACACTCCCGTATTTGTTTTTTATTTCCTTTTTTATGATATCTGTCAGGTTATCCACTGAACCACACCTCAATATTATACTATATATGTATGTTTTTCGATTTCAAATATTATTTTAATGATATTTCATTTAAAAGTAAAGTACTTTCTCGTAATTTCATATAAGTAGCACTATCAAAAAAAAGGCAGAAACAATATCATCCCCTTCCTTGATGACATAGTCGTGCTTTCGGCACCGTATCTATAGCAGATGACATTATTTGGCAAACCAGCACGAGGTGCTGAGCCCTCTTCTTTCACAGCAGATTCTTCTGCATATTTATACTTATCAAAAAAGCACGACAGTCGCCGTGCTTTTATCTGTTCAATTTTCCAGTAAGCAAGATCTATTCTCAAATTACCATGTTTTTTCCTGTCGTACAGACCATGACAGTGATATCCCCAAACCCGATATAAACATCAGGCAGGAAATTCATCCCACATCGCTGTTCATGATAATTCTGTTTTTCCCTTCATTCTTGGCGCGGTACAGTGCTCTGTCTGCTGATTCAATGATCTTGTCCATATCCACAGCCTGATCCTTCCGTATAGTCACATATCCAATGCTTACCGTAACCTGAATGCCATCTTCCACCGCAGTAGATGCAATTCTGCTTCTCAACTGTTCCATCAGATTCCGCATCATGCGGGGTCTGCCCTCAATGGCGCCGATGAATTCATCTCCACCCCAGCGGCATACCAGTCCGCTCTTTCCAACGGATTCTTCCATCTGGCCCGAAACCATTTTCAGTACCATATCCCCGGCAAGATGACCATGTCGGTCATTTACCTGTTTGAAGCCGTCAACGTCCAGAATGAACACGCACATTGTCGAAGTATCATCCATCTCCTGGATTTTCTGAAGCAGGCGTGCATTAAAGCCTTTTCTGGTAAGCAGTCCGGTAAGATCATCCTTTGACAGCTTGCTGAGATTCGTCCAGAACTGCACATGTTCGTATTCTGTAACGACATTCAATAAAATACAGGAGGTATCATTACTGCCATATATAGGAATCTGCAGTTCATCGCCATCTTCAAGAACAATTGATGTTCCGGGAGGCAGCTGCCGTCCCTTGAACAAAATCCCATTGGTTGTTTTCTGGGCAGTATACCGGACCTGTTTTCCTTCACTTTCAAAATATCCGTGCTGCCTTGAAACATACTCATTAAGTATGGGAATAGCCGGCTGATTCATCCCGTACGGACGCCCGATCATCTGCCTGCCTTTAAGTTCATATGAAACAATCTCATTCTGATTGCATATAAAAAGTATCGGCAGTCTGACTTCCTGATTTGTTTTTCCTTTCTTGCGCGCAGATTTTACAAATGAAATGGTTTTTTGAAGTGCTTTATCTTCCATTTTCTCCAACCCTTATATCCCCTGGTTATCCTGATTTTTCCCCATTGTGCCAGTTTCCGCCCTGTTCCGTTGACCGCTCCCGCATTCATTTTCAAACATCCTGGATACAGTTTTTACCGGACAAAGGTTCATCCTGTTCACTTTGTCCCGCGGATCAATTCTTTCCCGGAAACCACTGCCAGTCGGAAGTGTCACGCATGTCTGCATATTACACTTTCCCCTGAAAAAACAGGCTCCCATTCTCCAATGTTTACTCTACATTTTGACCCATAGTACTCCGGATTGCAATAGAACGTTCCAGATTGACACATTATGTCGTAAATTAAAACTTGAAAACAGATTACAACTTCGATATGATGAAAATGGGAGGGGAGGAGTTTCCATGTCCGAGAGTTTTGCAGAAAAACTGCGCAAGATTCGTACTGCAAAAAATATAACCCAGCAGCAGCTGGCTTCAATAATGTATGTTGACCGTTCCAGTATTGCCAGATGGGAAAATGGTTCCCGTATTCCGGATCTCATATTGCTGCAGCGTCTTGCCAGGTGTCTGAATGTCGATACATCCGTATTTTTCCCGGATGAAATGCCGGAACAGCTCTCTGTTATCATATTGGATGATGAACCTCTGATTCTGAATGGAGAACTGAAGGTATTGTCCGGCATCCTGCCAACGGCTGAAATTATAGGATTTACAAAGCCAAGTGAAGCCATTGAATATGCCAAAGGCAGACAAATCAACATTGCTTTTGTTGATATCGAAATGGGAAAGACAAATGGATTTGACGTGTGTCAGGAGCTGAACACCATTAATCCTTCCATAAACGTCATCTTCCTTACCGCTTATCCTGACTATTCACTGAAAGCCTGGGAAACTGAGGCACGCGGTTTTCTGGTCAAGCCGCTGCATACGGAAGACGTCATCAACCAGCTTCACATCATGCATTATCCGGTAGAAGCAGTGAATGCGAAAGGGTCTTAAGTAAACGGCCCGGTGCGCAGCAACGGTTTGTCAAACAATAGTATACAGTGCCGAAAGCGAAACCATGTCATAAGAGGAGGTATTCCATGTCTGACTGGATGGTACTGACCAATTTTTCCCTGGGTATTGTGGGCATGACACTGACCTTCCTTGGACTGATTCTTTCCATCCTGTTCCGTCCTGTGGAGCGCTGGACACGCGGCTTTTTTATCGTCAACTTCAGTATTCTGTTCGTATACTCCGTGTCCATTGTAAGTGGATACTGGGCGGTCATGCGACACGACGCGCCGTTAATCAAGATCAGCATCTTCATCGAGTCTCTGTCATCCTCGCTGATAATGCCTCTGCTGACCAGATACCTGATGCGCCTTTGCGGGGAAAACCGATATAAAACGCCGCAATACCTGCTGATACTCTCACTTTGGACGGTCTACTTTGTTCTGCTGGTTTACAACCAGTTTTCCGGGGCATTTTATTATATCAGCACAGACGGTATATATCATCGCGGTCCGTTATATCCGCTTCTGCTGCTTCCTCCTGCCATCATCATGCTCCTCAACCTGATCTTTCTTTTCTGGAAAAGAAAGTATCTGTCACGCAATCAGCAAAAAGCCATCTCGTCTTACTTTGCTTTTCCTCTGGCAGGAATGCTGTTCCAAATGTATTTCTACGGGCTGCTGTCAGTAGGCTTTGGTACACTCCTTGGCGCACTGACCATGTTTGTCTTTATCCTGGGCGAACAGCTGGAACTTGCCATCTCCCAGGCAGAGGAAAATGCCAGAAAAGAATTCGGAATCCGCGTCCTGCAGATGCGGCCGCACTTTATTTACAATGTCATGACCAGTATCTATTATCTGGTAGATTCCGATCCCGCGGAAGCAAAAGAAGCACTGCAGAATTTTCAGACTTACCTGCATCAGAACTTCAGTGCTGTCGTAAAAACCGAAATGATTCCTTTTGAAGACGAGCTGCGTCACACCCGTGCCTTTCTTGCCGTGGAACAGACCCGCTTTGGCAGTCAGCTTAAAGTCGACTATGACATGCCGCATACCGCATTCAGTCTGCCGCCGCTGACACTCGAGCCAATCGTTGAAAACGCCGTCCGGCATGGAATGGATCCTGAAAGTGAACCGCTGCATATCATCATTCATACCCGGTCTGTCAAAGACGGCAGCGAGATCATCGTCGAAAACAACGGTACTGACTATGTTCCCGGAGCGCCAGCGGAAAAAGATCATATCGGTCTTGACAATGTTCAGTCCCGCCTGTCCCAAATGTGTGGAGGCAGCCTCTCGATTATCCCCCGCCCCGGCAGCGGTACCATTGTGAAAATCCTCATTCCAGGCAAAAGAGCGCACACATAAACTGCCCTGCTGATGACATGTCCAAGATTTCGGCATCGTCTCAACAGCAAATGACAATTTCGACCGGCAGCTCTTTCCTTCAGCGTGTTCAGGCAGTGTCACGCTTTTATGCGCCGGTCAGTCAAAAAAAAGCCAGTCAGACTTTAAAATATCTTTTGCATCCGATATATTTTTTATGATAGTATTCCCTGTGACATCTTTACCGAAGCGGAGATACACGATGAGAAAAATCAAGAATTTTGTATTCGGTGGTATTCAGCAAAAGGTGTTTAACCTTGTGCTTTTCACCATTCTTCTTATGATGGCGGCCTACACGGTTGTTATTATCACCCAGATAGGAAATCTCGGCACGCTGGTCACTGAGACAAGCGAACAGCAGAAACAGTCCATCACGGCCATCTCACAGGAGACGATGAATGCCGTACTGGATGCCAGTCTGACCGAAAGTACACAGATGCAGGCATACATCGCAAACGGATTCTTTGCAGATGCCCAGGGCGTTATACGCATGCTCGCAGATTATGCCGGCATTCTGTTTGCGGATTCCGATTCATACAGTCCAAGAGCAGTAGAATTTCCCGACAAAGCCAAAGACGGTCAGATCACCGTACAGCTTCTGACCGAAGAAAATGCTGACCTCTCTGACCCGGAACTCAGTGCCAGCCTGGGCCTCATCGGAAACATGTCAGATATGATGGCTGCGATTTACCAGAATGCAAATGTCGACTCCTGCTACATCGCTTTGCCCGGCGGTGTCATGCTGCTGGCAGATGACCATTCGTCTTCCAAATTCGATTCAGACGGAAACCTGATTCACATTCCCATCCGCGAAAGGATATGGTATACGGGCGCCATAGAGAAAGGCGGCCTGTTCTTCAGTGATGTAACCACGGATCTGTTCACCGGCCAGATCAGCGTCATGTGTTCTCTGCCCATTTATCACGATGGAAAGCTAGCCGCGGTCATTGGCGCGGACCTGTTTCTCAATGATATGGCTGCAGCGGTTTCCGCGACCGCAAAAAACGGCACTTTTGTCTGCATTATCAATGAAAACGGCCACGTCGTCTTCTCGCCCCAGACAGAAGGCATCTTCCAGGTGCTGCCCGCTGAGACGGCACCGGACCTGCGCAGTTCGCAAATCAGTGCTCTTGCCGGATTTGTGAATTCAGCCCTGCATGAAAACACCGGCATCCACCAGGTTGATCTGGGCGACGAAGGCGTTTACTACATGACAGGGTCCCCTGTTTCCACAGTGAACTGGGCGGTCATTGCTGTCGCAAACAAAGCTGCGATTGACCAGCCGACCGTAATGCTTGAAACACAGTACGACTCTATTCAGGCCGGCGCACAGGGCGCATATGCTGCCGGTATAGAAAACGCCAAGAAAACCATCGTTGTCCTGCTTCTCATCGTTTTCGTCCTCGGCCTTACCGGCGCGCTTGTTCTCTCCAAACGGATTGTAAAACCGCTTGAAGCGATCACGAATCGTGTCGGTGCCCTCGGCGGCAATGATCTACAGTTCTTCATGGAAGATGCATACCGTACCGGTGATGAGATCGAGGTACTTGCGGATGCTTTCGCCAAGCTGTCCGCAAAAACCCTGCAGTATGTGAATGAAGTGACTCGTGTAACTGCCGAAAAAGAACGGATCGGTGCAGAACTCAATATGGCCACAGAGATTCAGGCCAGTCAGCTCCCCCGTCTGTTCCCTGCCTTCCCCCAGCGGTCTGAATTCGATATTTACGCTTCCATGACGCCGGCAAAGGAGGTCGGCGGCGACTTCTACGATTTCTTTATGGTGGACGACGACCATATTGCACTGGTTATGGCGGATGTTTCCGGAAAGGGCGTCCCGGCAGCACTGTTCATGATGGTCTCACGGGTGCTGATCAAGTCAAGGATCCAAAACGGCGAAACACCGGGAGAGGCGCTTAAAAATGTGAACAATCAGCTGTGCGAGGGCAATGATGCAGGCTTTTTCGTCACCGTATGGCTCGCTGTGCTGGAGATTTCAACCGGCAGAGGCATTGCTGTCAATGCCGGACATGAACACCCCGCCCTCCGGCGCGCAAACGGACTCTATGAGCTTGTCACCTATCGCCATTCCATGGCAGTCGCTACAATGGAGGGTCTCCCGTTTAAGGAGCATGAATTCCAGCTTATGCCTGGTGACAGCGTATTTGTCTATACAGACGGTGTTGCTGAGGCGACAAATGCTGAAAACGAACTGTTTGGTACGGAACGCATGCTGGCTGCCCTGAACAGGGTTCCGGATGCTTCTCCCTCTGAGACACTGCAGAATGTCATGGAAGACATAAATGACTTTGTCGCCGGTGCCCAGCAGTTCGATGATATCACCATGCTGTGCCTCAAATACAACGGCGTAAATCACGCTTAATGAAAAAGGCGTCCGAAACCCGCTTTACAGCGAAGTTTCGAACGCCTTTTTTACATGTTCAGTCAGCCGCATAAGGGCAGGATTATTTTCCTGAAACACGCTTTTCAAAACGGAAAACCATGGGATACAAACCAAAATCCGTAAACGCGAGGATTGCATACCGTGCCGCCCTGACAAACATGGCCGGCTGGGTGCTGCTCTTCAGGAAAGCCTCGTCAAACGGCATCTTGAGGACCTTGTTGAGGACCCCAAATATCACCAGTCCGCCCAGAACACGCAGCGCAAACATGGCCGCATTTCGAGTATTTTCAAAATTGACGAAGCGCTCTTCAAAAAGAACGGCAGCCTTGAAACCAACCATAAGACCAAAGCCGGTGTAATAATCCGTACTCTTGCAGAAGAAACAGCCGGGAATGGCAGTAAGGAACAAAATGCCGAAGAGTACCGGCTTGCTCTCGATCCTGTCTGCCATGAACGAAACAATGCAGATCGTAATCAGTCCAAACAGCCAGCCGCACAGCACATCCGTCGGATAATGTGCACCGACAACCACTCTCGAAAAGCCGACCAGCAGCGGCAGTATGATTCCAAGTGCAAGTGTCCAGCCTTTGCGGTGATATTTGGCAATTGAACCATACATGGACACTGCATTGCCGGAGTGACCGCTCGGGAAAGAGAAGCCCTGGGCACTGATGTCATTTATATCTGCACTGCTGTCTATCGGGCGGAAAAGTTTTATGCCTTCATGATCAAAATACGGCCTGCGGCGCACAACCACATTTTTGATCATCGGGAACCAGATGTTCACCATCAGGACATTCAAACCGATCCGCACACCCATTTTCTTATCATAGCTCCAGTAGATCAGGCCCAGTACAACAATCAGCAGGAGCTCCTCACCAAACATGGACAGTGCTGAAACTGCTGAAATCACTTTCTCTCCAAGACCTGCCTGAAGCATTTCCATCAGCCGTACTTCCCACTCAAAGAAAAAGGTATTTCCAGTCAATGGCATCTCCATAAACCTCCGAATTTTTAGTAATCTGATTTCGTTTTTTGCAGACACTGCTCTCAGCTCAGCTGACCCGCGTCCATCATATGACGCTCTTTCTCACCCATGCTGACAAATCTTGGCAATGCCTGCAGTCACTGACCGACATTGTACCAATTCTATGCGCTTTTCTCAAGTTAAATTTGTGATTCCGTTCTGAAATCAGCTGCTGCTCCAGGTCATCCACCGGAGCTTTATCTATCCCGGCCTGACTGACTGCCTGACTGTTTCGACTTTTCATACACTGCAAAGCCCATAGCCGCAACAGAAAAACGCCATTTGCCAAAGCGGCAAATGGCGTTGGTTATGCGCTGTTTTGTTTTCAGAAAAAGAGGTGGTTCAGCACTTTATGCTGGTTTGTCAAATAAAGACAACTGCAATGGTTAAAGCATAGCTATGTCATTAAACGAATAATTTCCACTGGCAAGCTGTTCCACCTGTCCGTCCGGGTATTTCAGCTCACAGGTTGTTCCAACCGGAACAGCCAGGGAAATGGACATCCGCCCGTCTCCGGTGGTCCAGGATACTGAAATTCTGCCATATGGCGTTTCCTGTTCCGCACATCCGGAATGAATGCCCCCCAACGGGTTCGGCGCAACCTGAAAACGGCGGTAACCGCCTTCCAAGGGTTCAATCCCGGCAATACGGCGATAGAGGAAATCTCCAACCGCACCCGGCGCAAAATGATTGAAGCTCACCATTCCGCCGCCGTCTCCCTGATTGCAGGTTCCGTCCTCTCTCAGTGCATCCCAGCGTTCCCAAAAACTCGTGCCGCCTGCCTTCACCTCATACAGCCAGGAGGGGCACTTTTCTGACATGAGTGTTTCAAAAGCGAGCTCTTCCTGTCCATTATCCGCCAGAGCAAACAGCAGATACGGCGTTCCCGGAAAGCCCGTGCTGATTCCCTGCTTTCTCACAAGTTCCGCCAGGTATCCGGCCATAACTTTCCGGTCTTTTTCATCCAGCATCCTGTAGTACAGCGGGAGCACATACGCTGTCTGGAATTCCTGCCTGAGCCGCAGGTCATCCTTGAGGAACACGTGCCGATACGCTGACACTGCCGCCTTTGCGGTTTTCTCATATGCCGCAGCATCCTGATTCTCCCCAAGCAATGATGCTATACGGCAAAGAAGCACTGCGGAATGACTGAGACAGGCGGTTGCCGTCCACTGCCCGCGGGCCATCCAGCCGTTGAATCCGGTATCCGGTGCACACCAGTCCCCATAGTGATGGAAAAGCTTCCAGATATAGCGCTTTTCGCCATGGGAGAAAAGGCCTGCCCACCACTGGCAGGCACGCAGATAGCGTTTCATCGCCGGATAGTTGTCACGCAGTACCCGGATATCTCCCCGTGCGAGATACTCCGCCCATGGCAGAAGAATGCAGACGTCGCCCCAGTGATCCACGGCATGAGCGACGCACATCTCCCACTGATTGTAAATCTTTACTGTGGGGACAATCATGGGCAGGCCGCCGCCCAGCCCCTGTTCGGCACGCACATCGCACAGCCACTTGGCACTAAAACGCGACATGTCAAAATTAAAGCATGCCGTGCTGGCAAAGAGCGCCATATCACCAGTCCATCCAAGGCGCTCATCCCGCTGCGGGCAGTCCGTCGGGATATCCATGAAGTTTGAACGCGCCCCATAATAGATGTTCTTCTGCAGGCGGTTGATCCGCTCGTCCGAACAGGTAAAGCGCCCTGTCACCTCCATCCGGGACGACAACAGAAGCGCAGTCAGTTCAATGCACTCAGGCGCCACACCGGAAACGCCCACATAGCGAAAGCCCATGTAGGTAAAGCGCGGTGCATAGCTTTCCTCTCCGCCACGGCACGTATAGAGGATCTCCTGCTTTGCCGTGCGCAGCGGCTCCGTAAACAATTCTCCGTCCATCAGGATCTCGGCATGGCGCAGACGGACCTTCTGTCCCTTTTGCGCCCTGACCCGGAAGGAAACCACCCCCGCGAAATTCTGTCCAAAGTCATACAGATACTCTCCGGAGGGAGACTTGCCCATGAAAGCAGCCGTCCGCTGTTCATAAACATGGACAGGCGCCCCATATGCGGCCAGCAGTCTGGGGGTAAAGGACAACGCTTCCTCTGACGCATTTTCCCAGTTTTCCGTCACACCGTTTGCATCATATTCCTCGCCGTCATACAAATCAGCCGATCTGAGCCTGCCGTCAAAAGCAGCCTCCCAGGTGTTATTCGTCGCAATGCAATCCTCGCTGCCATCCGCATACCGGATATGCAGTTCTGCCAGGAATGCCTGTCTGGGTGCATAAATACGGTTACGCCGGAAATAGGTATAGCTGCCAACCGCCCAGCCGCCCGTTACCACAGTAGAAAGCTCATTTTCCGCCTGAAGCAGCGCTGTGACATCATAGGTCTGGTACTGTATCTGATGATGATACGAGGTAAACCCGGGTGCAAGGTAATCCTCCCCAACCCGCACCCCGTTCAGCGTGCATACATACAGGCCCAGCGCCGTGCAGTACAGTCTGGCGCTCACCGGCGCCTTTCCAGCCGCAAACTGTTTCCGGAAACACATGGGCTTTGGTGATACCCGTTTTTCCCGGAAGATATAGTGTGGATGGGAAATCCATTTTCCGCTCCAGGGTTCCTCCAGTTTTCCTGTTTCAAACCACATGGAAGCGGACGCCTTTTCCCCATTGTTGTCCTCTGCCGTGACACTGATGCTGTACTGCGTACGCGGTTTCAGCGGCGCACCGTCATAAATGGCAGACTGTTCCTCCGTCTCCTTTGTCCAGTCTTCAAGCGTAAAAACAGCCCGCTGCAGCCTGGTTCCGTTGCGGTCACTCTCAAGCGAGAAGTGAAAGCGTGGATGATTCTCATCTGTAACCGGACATTCGGCAAGATCTTCTGTTTTGAGCGTACGAATCGTCAGCATATTCTCTTCTCCATTCTGCAGTTTCCATCCGCATATGCGCTGCACCTATAAAAGCACATCTGTGCTTTCGGCACCGTATCGTTAGCAGTTATCATCACTCGACAGACCAGCGCTTACGCTGGGCCATATCTTATAACACAGCCGTGCTTTCGGCACCGTATCGTTAGCAGTTGTCATCACTCGACAGACCAGCGCTTACGCTGGGCCATATCTTATAACAAAGCTGTGCTTTCGGCACCGTATCGGTAGCAGTTGTCATCACTCGACAGACCAGCGCTTACGCTGGGCCAAATCATCCAGGC
>JAFUHD010000120.1 GCA_017469025.1 Clostridia bacterium | reverse complement strand
GGTTTCTAATCTGAAGACAACGGAAGGAGGTCAGAACGCTGTGTGCGCTGTAATGGAGAAATATGAAAAGCAGGCCAGAGAGGCCGGTCTGGCGGAAGGTCTGGCGGAAGGTCTGGCGGAAGGTGAAAACAAGCTGAATCAGCTTCTGATTGCCCTGATCGGAAAGAACAGATACAAGGACATCGAAGAAATGACCAGCAATGTGGAGTTCCGGAGCAAGCTTTACAAAGAGTTCGGTATTGCCTGATCCGGCATTTGTTGGAAGGAAATCCATCGGTTCCTGTCAAAACAAGACAGGGACCATTTTTTATGATTTCTGTTCGGTAAAAGCACTGAAGGAGCAGCATCATGTATCCATCTCCTCCCCACTGGATCAGGCATGAGCATTGATTGTGCCATGAAACATGGCTGCTCGGGATTTGACAGAAAAGACATAACTTTGAATTTATCTTGCCATAGGAGAAGAAGAATGAACGCACTGATCATAAACTGCAGTCCTGTTCGAAACGGAGCAACAGCTGAAATCGTAAGGCTGGTTTCAGAAAGGTTAATGTTTACGATATAAAATAGAAGCTGTATGCATTGATGATTATCATTTTGCAAATGCTGCAGAAGTTGCCATAAAACTGCTGAATGCATTCGGCATGACGATGTGGAAGCACTGGTAGATGAGTTCCTCCAGGCTGATATTATCGTTTCGGTTTCACCTTCGTATTGGGCAGAGATTTCCGGCCAGTATAAAGCCTTCATCGACAGATGCACTCCCTTGGTGCAATACCCATGAGCCGCATAAAACAATTCCTTCCGGTAAAAAAAGGATATGCAATTGCGCTGATTCTATTCAGCTGGTTTTTTATGCACTTTCTTAATATGTGATTCTTTAATTTTTTGCACTGGAACTTCTGAAATGAGCTACTAGCTAACCTGACCGGAGAACTCCTCCTAATTCTACGTGGAGGACCCGGCTTATGATGCAAGTTCCTTTGAACACCATAATACCGACGAATATCAGAGATAACAAGAACGGATTACACTACACGGTGATTATTATCTCCCTGATCAATACAATCCTTATTATTGTACCATCATCAATGCGTCAACAGGTGCGCTTTATGATCCTGAAACGTCCACTCAGTTCAACTGTCTGTATCCTGATCTAAGTCCCTGACAATAATCATACCATCCGTCGCGATTCATTCCCCGAAAGCGCAGTAAGACAATAAGGATATTTAAAATTCTGTTTCTCCTGACAGTGTTTGCTGCGATCTCTTCAAATGAATTTCCTGACACAAAACGCAGGCATATAAAAATAATCATATTATTACATTGTTATTTATTCTACTGTACTAAAAACACCGGTTGTTCATAAGCGCGAATATTGTATTTTATGCTCTCTCCGAGAAATTCATTTTTATAATTGTTAATAAAAATGCTCATGCCCTACCCATGATTGTTTTCGATCTGGTCTTGCATTCCCATTTCCAATAAAATATAATTATAAAAAGCGAACAAATTGTATGTATATTAAGTGTTGTCCTCTGTCAGATAATGGACAGCAGAAAAGCCAAAACAGTTGCCCAATAATACGCAGAGTGGAGACATCAATCTATGATTGGAGTACCTTGAATGACTCAGACTACCATTCCAAGACTGGTTCATACCAATGACAACTGTACAGGCTGTAACAAATGTATCCGGATCTGCGGCGTACTTGGCGCATGTGTCGCAACCACCGTGCTCAATGAAAACAGATCTTACATTACGGTGGACGGGAACCGCTGCATTGCCTGCGGTGCATGCTTCGATGCCTGTGAACATAAAGCACGTGCATACGAGGACGACACACAGCGCTTCTTTGATGATCTTGCGCGGGGCGAACCCATCTCCATCCTGATTGCTCCGGCCTTTAAGGCGAACTATCCGAATCAGTATGAACATATTCTGGGTGCGCTGCGCGCTGCCGGTGTTCGCCGCATGATCTCCGTCAGCTTCGGCGCGGACATCGCCACCTGGGGCATCGTCCGGTATATTGAAGAGCATGACTTCAGGGGCAGTATTTCCAATGCCTGCCCGGTTGTTGTGGATTATATAGAGAAATATGAGCCTGATCTGGTTCCCATGCTGATGCCGGTCCAGACGCCGCTGATGTGCACAGCCATCTACGCGCGGACGCAGATGGGGATCACGGACCGGTTTGCTTTCATAAGTCCCTGCATCGCCAAGAAGATGGAAATCGATGACCCTGATAACCATGGCCTTGTATCCTACAATGTGACGTTTGAACACCTTCTCAATTATCTCCGTACACACGGCATTTCCGGAGCGCCCTGCTCGGACGAAGTACCCTATGAACTGGGAAATATCTGGCCGATGCCGGGAGGTCTGGCTGAATACATGCAATGGCTGATCGGGGACGATGCTTTCATCCGGGAGATCAGCGGAAAGATGAATGTCATCGATTACCTGCAGCGGCATTGCGACGACCTCAAAAACCGGGAAACCCCCTGTCTGTTCATCGATGCGCTGAACTGCGGACAGGGCTGTCTTTGTGGCACGGCAACGGAGCTGAGGCATGAACGATCGGATGACGCACTCTCTCAGCTGATCGGGCAAAGACAACAGGCCCGGAAAAAAAGCGCACTGACTGCTCTCACGCCGCAGCAGCGCATGGAAGCACTGAACCAGCGCTTTGGACATCTTGATTTGGAGGATTATCTCCGCGATTATCACGATAAATCCGGAACACTGAAGCTGATACAGCCAACGGAGGAGGCGCTCAACGAGGTATTCCGGCAAATGCAGAAGCTTACAAAAGAAGCACAGACCATCAACTGTACGGCCTGCGGCTATCACAGCTGCCGGCAGATGGCCAGCGCGATCTACGCCGGCTTCAACCGCAAGGAAAACTGTATCCACTATCTGAAGGATTCTGTGGAAAATCAGCGGGAAAAGCTTCTGTATATGGCAGAGCATGATGAATTCCTCGATGTTTACAACCGGCGTACACTGATCGAAAGGATCGACACACTGCCTCGGGGTGTCGGCTATTCTCTGGTCATGATCAACCTGAACGGTTTCAGAGGGATCGCCGATACCTATGGAGAGAAGGATGCCGACAATATCCTGATTCAGATTTCAGATTATCTGAAACATGGCGCAGAAAAATACCGCGGTATGGTAGGCAGGTATACAGACGATGCATTTCTGGTCCTCTATATGGGCAAATCGCTTAATGAAACAAGTCCGGAAATTGATGTCCTGATTGAAGCTGTGGAAACGCCCGTCACAGCCGGAAATAACCATTTCAGCATGTCCGCAAAGATCGGCATCGTGAACGATGTTCAGTCGCACACTCCATCCCAAAACCTCGAATATGCCGAAATGGCCATGTGCTTTGGAAAGAACACTGACCAGACGACGGTTAAGCTCTACGATGAAGAACTCAAGGCGAAAGCGGAGGCAGAACGGCGGATCAATCAGATGATTCAGGAGATGCTGGACAATGACGGCTTCTATATGCTGTACCAGCCGCAGGTTGACATCAAAACGCATCAGGTCGTTGGATATGAAGCACTGGTCCGTGCCAACGGGAAGGATCTGTCTCCGGGGCAGTTCATTCTAATAGCCGAGACAAACGGGCTGATCTGGAAAATCGGCAGGGTGACCACAGAGCTGGTGATCCGGCAGATTGCTGAGTGGCGGGATGCAGGCATGGAAATCCGTCCGGTCTCTATCAACTTCTCCACAATGCAGATCAGTGACGAAGGTTATCTGAGCTTTTTAAAGGAGCTGCTCGGCCGGTACCGGGTGCCTCCGGAATGGATAGAAATCGAAATCACCGAGAGCTTCTTTGCCGGAAGGACGTCTGAGACCATCGGCCTGTTCAAACATTTCAAGGACATGGGCATTTCCCTGCTGATGGATGACTTTGGAACGGGGTATTCCTCTCTGGGATATCTGACCTATCTCCCCGTGGACGTTATCAAGCTGGATAAATCCATCGTGGACACCTACCTGATTCCCGAAAAAGATCACTTTGTCCAGAATATTATCCATCTGGTGCATGATCTCGACAAGAAGATCATCATAGAAGGAGTTGAAAACAGGGAACAGGCCGAACGGCTCAAGGCCCTCGGTGCGGACATCATACAGGGCTTCTATTACAGCAGGCCCCTCCCGCCTGAGGCAGCGATTACCTTCAGGCCGGAACCATAATCTAAACCAGCCGCCGCATTCATCATGCAGCGGCCTTATTCTTTGGATAACCTTTTTGCTCTGAACATTAACCTGAGTTCCCGGGGGGAATGTTAACCAGATGGAATTATTAAATATTCAACCATCAAGGAAACGCTTGAAATAAGCGTTTCTTTTTGTTTTTCTCATTGACTTTTTACTAATATATGGTTCCCATCTCATGGGAATAATATTAACCACAGAGGGCAATATATGGCAGATATTTATTTTTATAAAAATACTGCCGGTACTGAGGTGGCCAAGTGGCCAGGTATCAGTGTAAACACAGAAAACGGATCACGAAAAGAAAACCAATTCTACCTTGGCAGGGTTATCGACCGGGAGAAACTGATCTTCTATAAACGGGACGAAGGGGACTATCAATTTGATCCCGTGACTTTGAACAAAGAATCTATTGACGAGAAGGATTTGCCTGACTGCAAAAGTCCTTTAATGACATAGTCGTGCTTTCGGCACCGTATCATAAGCAGTTGTCATGATTTGACAAACCAGCATGAAATGCTAGGCCATCTCCTTTAGACTAACGAATCCATGTTCAGACGTCCATTTGCATCTTTGGTGGCAGCTACTTTCTGTACAAAATGCAGGTGCAAACAAACTCGGACGCCCACGTTGTTCAAAGGATAAGTTGAAGAGGAAACCTCGTTCATCAAAGACATTAACACAAACCGATTAATACATTAAAAAGTGCTGTAAAAATGCTTTGAAATATTCAGAGTGAGGAGCTGAAAAAAGAGCATTGAAAATAGGCTCAAATATTCGAGCACGAATAGTGAAGAACATCTCTCATCAAAAACTGTTGTAGAATCGAGGCAGTTTTAAGCCTATGGTTAACATTACCCCCGGGAACTCAGGATTAAACCCGTGATGTCTGAGCCAAACAACATAAGAACTGAGCCATCTGATCTGATGATAAGACATCCGCTTGAAGCATTAAACATTCAATACAGCATCGACTGCAAATCCTCACAACTCGAGCACAGAAAAACGCAGCCATCAATAAAACAACAGTCCATGGAGACGCTTGCATCTGAATTAAAGCTTTGGCCAAATCCCCATCCTGAACGTTTCCATACTGATAAAATACTGCATCACAGCTTTTCCATTCATCTCGCCAAATCTCAGGAATGTTTAATCAGACGAATGTACTCTTCTTGCTCAGATGGTGCAATGTTCAACAATTCAAACACCTTGTTTACATCCACGTTCAACGAATCCATCAGCCTCCTTATATAGTTGCTGGTAACTTGTTCGGTGACTTCCTTAGTGACTTCCCTG
>JAFUHD010000119.1 GCA_017469025.1 Clostridia bacterium | reverse complement strand
ATGTTATCGGTTTGAATATAATGGAGAGCACGTGGATCGGTCTCGCAAAACGAAGCGACATATCAGTCGGATGTTTCTTGGCAGCCAGCTTGGGAATGGTTTCTCCGAAAATGATGATCAGAATGGTGATGACAGCAGTTAAAGCACCGGTATACTGCTCTCCAAAGGCAAGTATAGCCAGGAGAGAACCAGCAGATGAAGCCGTGATATTGACGAGATTGTTTCCTACCAGGATTGTTGACAGGAGATCATCAAAATGGTCGAGAATACGTAAAGTACCTTTGGCCTTTTTGCTTCCTTCCTCCGCGAGCCGTTCCATCCGGATTCTGTTGCAGGACGAAAAGGCCATTTCTGAAGCTGAAAAGAAACCGGACAGGATAATGCACAGCAATATCATGAAAAAAGCAATATAGATCATGAGGCGTTGCCTCCCTCCGGTACTTTTTCCTTCTTTTCTACGCGGAACCGGAGCATTCGGTGATGCTTCATTTTCTGTACCGTGATTTTCAAATTATAAGCGGAAAAAGTATCTCCTTCATGAGGAATTTCCATAAATGATTCATATGCCAGCTCACTCATGAGCTTATTGCCTATTTCCTCTTTCTCCTCTTCCGTATAATTCATATCAAGCTCATCCAGTACATCAATCAGATGTTCCTCGGCATTTACACTGTATGCCCCATCCGGAAGGAGAACAACATTTTCAACTGCATGATCATCCTCATCCCAGATTTCTCCAACCAGCTCTTCCAAAATATCCTCAACGGTAACGATACCGAGTGTTCCTCCATAGTTATCGGTAACTACGGCAATATTCTGTTTTCTTGCAGACATACTCGGCAGGAGATCATCTATTTTCGTCGACTGATGTACAAAGTATGCCTCATCCAGAAGCGGCTTGATACTGACTGCCTTTCCCATGCGAATGTAGGCACGCATATACTTTTTAATTTGCAGAATACCGATGATATTATCAATCGTTCCTTCATAAACCGGCAGACGACTGTGATTATGTTCGCGGATGAACTGCAGGATTTCCTCCTGGGACATCCGTATATCAATACCGTCTATGTCCATTCGTGAGGTCAGAATGCTTTCAACTGTGACATCACCGAACTGCAACGCTGAAGAAATGAGTTCACCCTGTTCTTCATCAAGTGTTCCTTCTTCAGTCATATCTTCGATGATATCGTACAGCTCATCTTCTGTCACACTTGCCTCAGGTTCCGTGCCCTGCCGTTTCGTGACTGCTTCGCCGATAAACGACAGAAGTGTGGCAACAGGCCTGAGCACGATCATGAGCAGGTGCATAACAGCAGCTGTCTGCAGACTGATCATTTCACTGTACTTTCTGGCAATGCTCTTTGGCAGCATTTCACCAAAGAAAAAAACAACAAGGGTTGTTACCAGTGTCGAAAGCGTGACAGCGGAAACACCCCATATTTTTGTTACATTGATGGTTACCAGCGATGCCGCTGCCAGATGAACAATGTTGGTGCAGATCAGCATCGTCGTAATTGCTAGATCAAAATGCTCTGTCACATAAAGTGCATGAACCGCTCTCGTATCCTTCTTTTCTGCTTTTACACGGAGTTTTGCACTGGATACTGATGAAAAAGCAGTTTCAGCAGCCGCAAAGAGCATGGCAAGGAACAATAGCACGATTATGATCAACCATGAAAATAATCGACCGCCGTCGTCCATTTGGAACAATCACTCTCCTCAATTAAAAACACTGTTTATTAGCATGTACAAGCTTTCAGGGCCATTAAATTCTATCACAGACAGTATATACTGTCAAATTTGAAAATTGGTTCAAATGCTGCATTGTGAAGTTCAACTTTTGTCATGCAGCAAAGCGTGAAAAGCACAGTTTGGCTGCAATATGCAAAATGCGGGACTGCTGAAAAGCAGCAGTCCCGCAACAGGAAACGCTCTCCTAATCATCATACAGCCCGAGAACCTTCGGCTCAGGATGCGGAATCTGTCTTATGCATTCCGAATGCCAAGCATGGGGCGTGCAAGATGAACCTGGAACCAGTCGATCAGGGGGCCCATAAAAAAGGCTGTAATTATGGTACCAATACCGGGCATGAGACCAAACACCATTCCTGTCAGCACACAGATTACATCTGTACAGATCCGGATATATTTAAATGGAATCACATGTCCACGGATAGCAATCTTTTTGTCTGCCAGACCGTTTGCGATTGCATCATAAACGGAAACACCCTGATGGCTTGTAAAATAAAGAGAAGCACCAAGGCATGTGATTACAAAACCGACAAACAGCAATACGATTCTAAGCGCCAGCCCCGGAGCCGGAAACAGAAAGTTCATGAATGCCTTGGAAGCATCTGCAATATATCCGGTCAGAAAAAGATTGGCAAATGTAGCGACGCCAAGCTGGCTCCGGTCGAGAAACAGATCGACAACAAGCAGTACACAGCTCCAGATCATATAGAAAAGACCGTAGGACATTTTTTCCGAAAAAACACGGTACATGCCCTGGGAACAGCACTGAAATGGATCCAGACCGAATCCGGAATGCATGAATACCGCAATGGCAAATGAACAGAGAAAGACACCAACCACCGTCATGATGGTCCTTTTGGCAAACAGATTCAAAGATGGAACACCTCACATTGCCTTACTGTAAAAGGCATTTACTGATCTCAAAACGCCGGTATTGTATCACAATGATGTTTCAAGTACAACATTGAAAATCCTGAAGAACCAATACCGGTACATATGTCAAAACAGTGTTTTCATTGTCAGGACAGTTCATTGATCAGGGAGAGCAGTTCCTCATCTGCCTGCGAACGGCCATGCATTGCTTTCCCAATCGGGTCAGCAATCAGTTCACCTTTACGCAGGCCAACAGCCAAACCAGACTTGTCTTCTTTGAGAAGATGCACAGCAAAGGCACCAAGCCGTGAGGCGAGAATGCGGTCTGCTGCAGTTGGACTCCCGCCGCGTTGTGTATAGCCCAGTACTGTTGCACGGGTTTCATGTCCTGACAGAGCTTCAATCATCATGGCAATCTGTGAGGAAGTCAGATGTTTGACGGACACATCTGACAGGGATTCATAGCGGGAACAGATAGCAGAAACATCACTTTGAAGTGAATGAATGGCGCCTTCAGCAAATACCATAATCATGGAACGCTTGCCTTTCATGACACCCCATCTTACCTGGTCCGCCAGTTCTTCAACCGTCCACGGCTTTTCAGGAATTACGACCACTTCTGCACCGCAGGCAAGTGCCGTACTGACTGCAATGTCTCCACAGTTTCGGCCCATTACGGTGATGATGGATGCACGCTCATGGGAGTCGGACGTTTCGCGGATCTTATTGACACAGTCACATGCAGTGTTGAGCGCCGTATCAAATCCGATGGTGACTTCGGTATAGTCAAGATCGTTGTCTATGGTACCAGGAATGCATACGACCGGAAAACCAAGTTCATGCAGCGCATTTGCACCATGGAAAGTACCGTCGCCGCCAATACAGACGAGTCCCTCAACACCCAGATGTTTCAGGTTTTGAACGGCCAGTTCCTGATATTCACGCTGCTTGAATTCGAGGCAGCGCGCTGTCATCAGAAAAGTGCCGCCACGATGTATCTTGTCAGATACACTGCGTGCCGTCAGCATGGCAAAATCATCTGACTGTTGACTGCTGCGCATCAGAACACCATTGTAGCCGCGCTTAAAACCAACAACAGACATATCATTCTGCTGAGCAGAACGTACAACGGCACGAACGGTTGCATTCATGCCAGGCGCATCGCCGCCAGAAGTCAGTACACCAATACGTTTCATGCGAAAACTCCTTTAATGACATAGTCGTGCTTTCGGCACCGTATCAATCGCAGTTGTCATGATTTGACAAACCAGCATGAAATGCTGGGCCATCTCCTTTACTCACAAATTCCTGGGAATACAAGCTGAACTTATGTAAACCCGGAATACGTCTTTCCTATATGAAAAATAACGTCATCCCAAAGACGGCAGTTGAAACCGTCTCATTTTCTGAACTTATCCGCAACAGTCAGAAGGCAAGAATCATATCTGCGCTTTCTCCAGAAATGTGTGCCCGTAGGCGTCCATGTAATCATCCAGCAATTGACCTGCCAGCGACCATGAGTTAACGAGCGGATGCAGTGCCAGTGCATTTTTTGCAATTCCCACGCTGCCGTTCATGATCGCCTACACCGTCAGGCGTTCGTAGCGTTTAATCAGTTGTATGTATGTTTTACAGATTTCAGGTACTTCAACCTGTCTGACCGGTACGATACCGCCCAATGAAACATGACAGGTCATCTCAACAACGTCATCATTGAAAAGACAGGGGAGGCTTCCATCATTTCTAACCGACAAAACCAGATAACGGCCTGATGCACTTTGCAGTCCTTCAATGCAGTCCAGCATCACACCGGCATATCCCATGCCTGTTGGAATGGAAAGCTTTCCTTTCTCTGTCAAAGGACGTATGCTGTTTCCGGTCTCAATTGTCATGTATGAGTTTTCCCGCAGCTGCATCCCCCAGAGAAATGTCTGCAGTGCTGCCTCCGGATCACGATCTATATCCATCTGATACAGCGCTACAAACATTTCCTGATTGACTTTCTCTATGACCTCACCACGCAGCTGAGGTGCATTAAGCATGTTCTCAAGCGCCCGTTCCCTGTGATAAAAATAGTACAGATATTCATTTGGCAAAAGGCCGGTTTCTCTGATGACCTGAGGATCAAATACCCCCAGTTCCTGGACAGTGGCAAGAAATGTATCATCCCGCAGCAGCTGTTCCGTAAGATCCTCACGTTGCCCATCTGAACTGACGTGCTCTGCTTTCCGAATCCATGAAAGATGATTGAGCCCGAAAAACTCGACGTAGAGTTCATCCTCCGGCAGATGCAGATACTCAGTCATTCGTGTTTTCATGCTGCTCGGTGCATCACAGATACCTATCACCTGCCTGTATCCGGCAGTATGCAGTGCCTGTGTTACCAGTCCGGAAGGATTGGTAAAATTGAATACAACCGCGTCGGGAGCAAGTTTTTGGATGATTTCCATGTAATGCATCAGAACAGGCACTGTCCGGACAGCCATGGAGAAGCCGCCTGCACCGGTTGTTTCCTGTCCGATGACCCCACGTCTCAGTGCAATCCGCTCATCCATCACCCTTGCGTGGTCTCCGCCGACCCGTAATGTCGTTACAATATAATCCATTCCCCGGATGGCTTCCTCCGGTACATTAACATATCGGACACTGACATGTCCGCCTCCACGCAAAACAGTATACTGGCAGAGTTTTCCAATAACTTCCAGTTTTTTCCGATCAATGTCATACAGGACAACTTCACTGATGTCCAACTGACGGCATCTGCTCAGGAGCCCATTGATGAAAATGACGGTTCGCACGCCTGCGCCGCCAAGAATACCGATCTTCATTCAGATGCATCCTTCCATCTCAAATTGCAGCGGTTCTGTTCAAGAAACGCATTCAGCTGCCGTGGTAAAGGAAATGCTGTGTTTCCGCCGATTGCCGTGACTGACATTGCCCCGCAGGCATTTGCAACCATCAGACATTCTGAAAGATTTCTGCCTTCAAGCCAGCCTGCAACAAATCCTGCGTTGAAAGAGTCTCCGGCACCTGTTGTATCTACTGCTGTTACTGGGAAAGCTGCCGCATGGATAAGATGACTCCCTCTGCAGGCAAGGCTGCCATGTGCACCGAGCTTTACAACTGCAACTGCGGCATGATCTGCGATTCTTGCTGCACCCTTCTCCGGTGTATTGCACCGTGTATAATGCAAGCATTCCGTCTCATTCATCAGCATGATGTCTATAAACGGCATCAGCTCGAAAATGCGCTCTGTCCAGGTCCCGGTCGAATCCCAGCCTACATCCATTGAGACTGAAACATGTTCAAGTTTATGGATCTGTTGCAGTGTTGAGAGAAATGCTTCATGATTCTGTATGCCGTCATACCCGGTCAGATGAATATGCCGTGCGCGCTGAACTGCAGGAATATTCAGTTGATCCAGTTGGAGTATGGCGTTTGTACCGGGATAAGTAACAAAGCAGCGTTCATCCTCCCCTGTAAAACTGATTGAAATACCCGTGGGACAGTCTGAATCAGTCAGCAGTTGTCCGTCTATCCCGGCTTTATTCAGCTCATTGCGGATAAAGCTGCCATAAACATCTCTTCCTGTATTCCCCTGAAAGACCGTTTTCATGCCGAGCTTTGCAGTGCCCATTGCAAACAGTGCCGCACCTCCGCCGATACATGTCTTCATTTCAGGAACCATCATCTCACTGCCGGCTTCCGGCAGTTGTTTTACTCCCGGTACAATAAGATCAATGTTAATATCTCCGAATACATAGATATCCCAGTCCCGCATTTTACGCTTCTCCCTTATGACATGGTTGAGCTTTCGGCCCTGCAATCATTGCAGAAGTCATTTTAGACAGACCCGCACAAAGTGCCGGGACGTCTCCTTTTATACACGGCTGTGCTTTTGGCCTTTGTATCAGTGCATCTGTCTTTTTTTGACGGACCAGCATAAAGCGCCTGCCCATCTTCCTGTAAAGATGAATCTGTGCAAATCCGGTGTTAATTATACGTTTTCTGGTTAAAAAAGAAGAAATGCCTGTCATATGACAGGCATCACATCACTTTCTGAAGGCAGTAATCCCTAACAGCTTTATGATACCGGCAAATAGATATGTGATTACTGCGAAATAGACAAAACATCCCAATATGTGTCCTGTACCCGAGTACTTCATGTCAAGAATAAACTGAAGTACAAAGCCAATGGCAAGCAGATACCATGGATTTATTTTTTCAGACCGAAGAATGCCATAAACAACCAGACCGATAAAAATAATATGATACCCAAAGAGATAACAGAGATTTAAAAAATAGTTCATGTCTTCACACTTTCAAAACCGAATCATGTTCTGCGGCGGTCTCTTCCCGTTTTCCGGTAGTAAGCTGCTTTATCAGCATACATCATTTCGTCTGCCAAATTTGACAGCTTCTCAACAGAAAACCCAGGATAATCTGATGCGTGAGCACATCCGTACGAAATACTGAGCTCGAACTTATGGTGTTTTGACCAGTCTGTCATACTCTCTTCAAATTTTCGTCTGGCTTCTGCTTCCTCATCTTTTGTCATGAACAACAATGCAACAAATTCATCTCCGCCAACCCGGTAAATTGTTCCGTATTCACCAAAGCATTCCACAATGCATTGCGCTGCGCCGCGAAGCAACTCGTCACCGGCTTCATGACCATTATTGTCATTTACGATTTTCAGTCCATTCAAATCGAGCGAAACATAAGTTGCTTCGGAGTAATTCGGGCTTTCTTCAAAACGGTTCATATCCTCAGCATATGCCCTGCGGTTATACAGCCCGGTAAGCGTGTCGGTATTGGCATTTCTGTGTTCAGCGACAATTCTTCTTGTCATACGTACAACGATAACGGCAATTGTTCCGCCAGCCAGGACCAGGTAAAGAAACAGACTGGACAACGTAAGCGGTATACTCTGATTGATTTTGTTCTTGTCCTGAACGATGAGAACAGTGTAATCACCAACCCTGCTGATGGAGCAGTAAGATGGAATGCCATCCACATCAGCTGTAAAATTATCCGGTTCATGTCCTGGCGGTTTCCAGTTGCTGCCGGTTCCCAGCTCCGTCATATTGCGTTTCATGTGTGCTGAAACGGTCGAGCCGAGAATCACACCTGACTCCCAGTCAGCGACAATCATTTCAACGCCTTCATATGCCGGCAGTCCGGCGATGACCTCAGAAATATCATCGGCAGTTCGTCCAGCAAACGCAAGGGCTCAATACCAATCTGAATCATTTTATTTCCGGAATCGTTCCAGCAGATGGCATACATCATTGATTTGTTTTCAGCGGTATTTGGTGTGACATCCTGACACATGGACAGAGATCTGTCATCAAGCATTGGTGTGAAAAAAGCCATCTGTTCTCCGGATTCAAATGAATAGCCATAGTATATTGTTACTGTTCCTGAATAGATCCGGCCTGTATCATCAAAAATATGGATCTCATCAATCGACATTAGTTCCGCAATCCGTTTGAGTTCCGCGAGATTATTCTCTGTTTCTGGAACATGATCTACAATATATGCCACAGCTTTTGCTTTGGTAATATAGTTTTCTTTCAGTGCTTCCGTCAGTGTGTCTGTCTTTCTTTCATTGTTTGAAAGAATGTTTTCTACCTGACTTATGAGAACATCCGCGGTCCTGTAAGCCTGAACCTGATTTCCCGTTGTAAGAAATGTATACTCTATATATAAAAGTATGGCTGTAATGCCCACAATCAGGATAATCAGCGGCAGATATCTGACGCGTTTCTTGTTTTTCGTACCCCGATCCATGGCATCCTCTCCTCTGCAATGGCATGAAGTCAGCTTTGGTACTGCACTGTAAAAAATCATCAGCGACGTGCCGGTTAGCAGACAGTTGACGTATTTTCGTTGCTTTTCAGTCCATATATGTTGCTTTTTTTGTCCGAAACGGCCTCCATTATACATAAAGAGAGAAAAAAACTCAACCATCTCATCCGTGAATGCTGTCCCTGGAATATGGAAAAAACACAAAAAAACGGATCAGATATAATGATCATCCCTTGACATTCGTCCGATCAGAATTAACGAAACAATGAACATAATGGCTATAAATCCTATGAAATATCTATCACCAGCCTGAATTGTGGCAATGTAATCATACATTCCATGAAGGAAGGCAGGTACAAGAAATGCAAGAATCCTGCAGCCTGCTGATGCGTTTTCTCTGCCCCGGTTTGCTGCGGTTCGTGCAAGGCCGAAGAATACGCCCATGAATACACCAAAGCATGCATGCCCCGGAATGGCGGTGATTGCACGGATCAATGCTGTCTGAAATCCATAAGACAGCACATAGGAAATATTTTCCCACAGTGCAAAGCCAAGAGACACAAACACCCCATACACCACGCCGTCATACTGACAGTTAAACTCCGGCGAATTCCATGCATGATGTTTCAGCATCAGGTATTTTGAACTTTCCTCAGAAACGGCTACAATGCCAAAGTACAGTATCACCTGATAGAGAAAAGAATCCCTGATGAATAGTCTTAGTATGGTGCTTAAAATGCGTTCCTCCACCAGTGCTATCAGTGAAGCAAAGATACCTGCTTTTGCCAGTTTCCAGAGAAATGCCGGCGTTTCCTTCTCAAGATGATCAGACTGATATACTTTGATCATAAGAAAAACTGCAGGAATGACCGCAGCTGCAATCAGAACAGCGTCATAGGAGAACAATGTTGGAATCAGATAATAAAACAATTTGAAATCACTCCATATCAGCGATTCCCCGTTTGCCATTAAATAGCCGGGGAACCTTGAAAAACAGATTTTTTCAGTCCAACGCGTAAGCAACATGTTTCAAAATAAAACGAACGCATAATTCCGGCAGGTGTAACAGCATGACGGATGTCTTCCAGTGCGCTTTTTCAAGGTTGACAACCGATTAAAAAGTTGTTCTCTTTTCAACGCCTGTGTTTAGAACAATATTCGTAAATACGAAGAATTTGCAAAGGTTCAGCTTTGTGAGGGATGTCAACATTCTGAAAAATCGGTGATAATCTGTCAACCCTTTATCTGCCGTAATATGCCAATAAGGTATAATTATGTCGATTTAAAACGTTTTCTGAGGTTAAAAAAAGTAAACAATTTGTCAATAGCAATTTGTATTTTGATATTGACATGGCGTTTTTGTCGCGCTATAATCCTGCACAATCAAATCAAAGGAGAATTGCCTCATGAAAAAGATTTGCCTCATCACGCTGATTCTTGCAATTTTGCTTATGTCTGCATCTGCGCTCGCAGACTATCCTTTCAAATCCGTAACCATGATTGTTCCCTATGGTGCTGGAGGGACTACAGACCTGGTTGGCCGTCAGTTTGCTACAGCATTGGGAAAGGTACTTGGTACCACATTCGTAGTTGAAAATCAAGGCGGTGCCTCCGGTTCCATCGGCTGTCAGGCTGCGCTTGATGCCGACAAAGATGGTTCTGTCGTCCTGTTCACTGCTGAAAGTCTCGGCACACAGCGGGTTATGGATATAAGCAAGCTCAGCTATGCGGACTACAGTCCGATCATTGCCGTTGCCAATGATCCCAAGGTGATCGTTGTAGCCGGTGATTCCAAATACGATTCCATCGATGCCCTCCTTGAAGACATCAAAGCCAATCCGGGCACTATCCAGATGAGCTATACCGGTCCTGGCGGTTCCGGACATGTGCAGGCGCTCATCATGAATCAATATGGCTATTTCCCGGCTCTGACGGCTTACGCCGGCGGTTCTGACTGCTACATTGCTGTTATGAGTAATCAGGTTGTATTTACCAATTCCAACTATTCTACTGTTGCAAGTTACATTGCCAGCGGTGATCTCAAGCTCTTGGCAGTTGCCGGTACAGACCGCATGAGCCAGTATCCGGATGTTCCGGCACTTTCGGAAAAAATGGAAAACAGTGAAGCGCTTCTTTCCATTCCATATACACCGCTTTCACTGCTTGTAGCCAAAGATGTTCCGCAGGACATTCAGGAACAGCTTCGCACAGCAGCCCTTGAAGCAATTAAGGATCCTGATTTTACCGCTTTCATCGAGGAGAACAATATCGAAAAACTCTATGAAAAGTATACCACGCTGGATGAAATCAATGCATTCTATACGCAGTGGGAATCCACAGTCAGCTGGCTTCTCTACGATGCCGGTGCTGCAGTCTTTAGCCCGGAAACATTTGGTATTGCAAAGCCCTGAGGAATAAGGCATTCAAAGGCGGAGGAGCACTCTTTCTCCTCCGCTGTTCAATGAGTTTTGGAGCTAACCATGAAGCGTTTTTTCAAAAACAGACAGGCAATAGATGGTATTGTCGTCACATGTTTAGGGATCTGGCTGCTCGTCTATTCACTGTCAAACCACCTGAATGTACTGAGCAAAACATCCTGGATCATGTCCCCTTATCTTTTTCCAATAATCCTTGCATCCAGTGCCATTCTGCTCGGATTGTTTATTTTTGTTCCGGCAATCGCCAGACAGGCAGGACAGGAATCAGACTCTGTCCGCATCCGGGATGTCC
Organism: Clostridia bacterium; assembly: GCA_017469025.1. GTDB lineage: Bacteria > Bacillota > Clostridia > Christensenellales > Aristaeellaceae > Ventricola. Next base: position 966 of record JAFUHD010000119.1, on the reverse strand, counting down.
TTGTCATTCTGATACTTTCAATTGCATATGATCTTATCATGCCTTATATCGGTTTTATTCCTTCAACCATGCTTCTGCTGCTGGGCATGATTGCTTACCTTGGTGAACGCCGTCCGAAAGTACTGATTCCGATTTTCATACTCACGCCTATTATTCTCACCTTAATTTTCAAATATGGACTGGGTGTCCGACTGCCATAAAGGAGGGATAGAAAATGCAGACCATTCAGGGAATTCTCCCCTTCTTTACAGATATACGTTTCATCTTTTTTGTGATGATTGGCGCAGTTTCCGGACTGTTTGTTGGTGCCATTCCCGGCCTCTCCGTTTCCATGGCTACTGCTCTCCTGGTTTCCATTACATATACCTGGAAAACAGGTGATGCCATGGCCACTATCATGGGTGTTTATGTGGTTGGTGTCTTCTCCGGTGCATTGTCCGCCATTTTGATCAACATTCCTGGTGCTCCCAGTTCTGTTGTTACAACACTTGACGGATATCCCATGTCAAAACGTGGCGAGGCATATAAGGCGCTGGTCTATGCAACGTGGTACTCATTTATTGGTTCTGTTTTCGGTCTGGTTGCCATGGGGATTCTTGCACGTCCCATTACAAACCTGGCACTAAAGTTCCATCCCATGGATTATTTCCTTCTGGCCTTGTTCGGCCTTACGACAGTAGGCGGTTTGACCAGCCGGAATTTTGCAAAGGGTCTTGTCAGTGCCTGTATTGGTATCTTCTTTTCGCTCATTGGCATGGATTCCGTTATGGGTACCCCGCGACTAACCTTCGGATTTCAGAATCTCAAGGCCGGTGTCCCTACGGTTCCGGCACTGGTTGGATTATTCGGTTTTGCTGAAGTTTTGTCCGTTGTAGCCGGTGGTATAACAGACGGCAGCGTTCTCGGCGTCCGGCAACAGCGTGTCCCGCTGTCCGAGGTATTCTCCGAATTTCCACGTTCAATCCT
>JAFUHD010000118.1 GCA_017469025.1 Clostridia bacterium | reverse complement strand
CGCCTGCTGAGGACATGGCCTGTGTAATAAGGCCCCGCAAGTTCTCAAGTTTTCGTGCAACGCCGGTAACCGCGACAGCAGTCGTTCCATAAGTGTTTACATAAGAATTGACGAAAAGCATGGAGAACGTAATCGCTGCTGACTGTATCATCATGGGAATGCCCAGCGACACAAGATCCCCGATCACCTGCCGGTAAATGCGGAAATGTGCAGGCTTAAAGTCAAAACCAATCTCCACCCTGTTGCGGTAAAGCAGCCGGATTGCACAGAGAAAGCTGACCGCCTGTCCTATAACCGTTGCCAGTGCAGCTCCCATTGGTCCCATGTGAAGTGGGCCTACAAACAGCAGATCCAGCACGATATTGATCACTGTGGCGATGGCGATGAACTCAAACGGATGCTTTGAATCACCCATTCCGCGCAGAATCGCTGAAACCAGGTTATAGCCATAAATGAAGACAAGGCCGTAAACACAGGTAACACTGTACTGACATGTATACTCCCAGATATCATCCGGTGTATTCAGCCAGTTGATGATCCCCCGGTAGGACATCAGAAATCCGATCATCAGCAGCACCGCAAGGCTCATCATCAGCGTAAACATGGTGCCGACCATTTCGCCGACTTTATCCCTCCGCTCTTCACCTACATAGCGTGAGATCTGAATCTGGCCCGCATTGGAAAGTCCCATCGCCACGAAAGTCATCAATTGCAGCATTTCACCGCCGATTGATACCGCTGAAAGTCCTTCCGTCCCGACAAACCGGCCGACGATGATCATATCCACCATGTTGTAGACCATCTGCAGAAAGCCGGACAGAAAGAGCGGCATTGCAAAGCGGAGCAATGTCCCCGGAACGCTGCCCGTTGTCAGGTCATGTATCAGTTCTTTTTGTTTTTTCATATGTGCCTCAATTCATTTTCCATCGGCCCATACACGTCTCCCGCACATGCGCTTTCTCCGCATGCTTAAATGCCCGCCTTAAAGCGGGCATTGTATTCTGATCAGAGACTGATTGACCCATATATCAGCCGCATGATAACTGCACAGTTGAATTGCCGGATTGTCCATAGTCCAGTCATATCCAGCGAGCACTGATAATAGCCGCATACACGCTGCCAGAGAACGGTTCCGTTGCCGGCTTCACCGGCCCCGTCTAATCTGAACCGATGTATCAGTCCGCCTCAGTCAGGAAACGCATGCATCCTTTATCAATTCCGGTCGTTCACCAGCATTATTTGACAATACTGACGCACCCTATCGCCTGCGGCATTAAATACAGAAGACGATTCAGCGCCTGCCGTCCTCCCGTATTCTCCGGATCTCCTTAATCACAAGCTTAATATCCACAGGTTTTGCGATATGCCCGTTCATTCCTGCCTCAAGACACTCTGTCACGTTCTCCGAGAATGCATCCGCCGTCATGGCAACAATTGGAATTGAAGACGCCCATGCATTGTCCAGCTTCCGGATGTTTCTCGTCGCATCAAGGCCGTTCATTTCCGGCATCTGGATGTCCATAAAGATCAGAGCATAGCTTCCCTCAGCAGCATTCTTCATCATATCGACACAGATACGGCCATTAACGGCACGCTCTGACGTTATACCGAACATGCCCAGCATAGCTGAGATAATTTCCCAGTTAATATCGTTATCCTCGGCAACCAGAATATTCATGCCGGTCAGATCTGAGTAGTCGTCCTCCGGTTCAATCGCCGTTGCTTCAACGCCAAGCAGATTGCTGATTTTCTCATACAGCGTAGATTTGAACAGGGGTTTGCTTATAAATCCGTTTGCGCCGGCTTCCTTTGCCACATCCTCTATATCTGACCAGTCATAAGCAGAAATGAGCAGAATCGGAACACTGGCATCTACCTCTGCCCTGATTCTCCGTACCGTTTCAATTCCATCCATGTCCGGCATCTTCCAGTCCAGGATGACGACGCTGTAATTCCGTCCCTCCACCTGACGATGTTTGATCATCCCCAGTGCTTCCATGCCGCTTTCGGCTCTGTCTGCATTGACCCCCAGAGACTCAAGTGTATCCACGGCTGTCTCCAGCAGGACCTGGTCATCATCCACGATCAGAACGTCTATCGGATCAAGACGCATATCCTCAATCTGCCGGTCCGCTACCGGAATATCAAGTACGATTGTGAACGTTGTACCCTTGCCGAGTTCACTCTGACAGTCAATCGTGCCTTTCATAAGATCAACCATCTGCTTCGTGATGGCCAGACCGAGACCTGTTCCCTGAATGCTGTTCACACGGCTGTCCGTCTGTCTGGAGAACGGCTGATACATCTTCTCCATAAATTCCGGACTCATGCCCATGCCCGTATCCGCCACAACATAAGTCAGTCTGATGCTGCCGGGCACTGCACTGGCATCCTCGCGCATATCCACACAGACTCTGCCGCCGGGCTCCGTATACTTGATTGCATTGGAAAGAATATTGATGTAAATCTGGTTAAGACGCAATTGATCCGTGTAGAGGTATTCCTTCTCCATATGGTTAATGCGGAAACAGAAATCAATGTTCTTCTCTTTGATCATCGGCTGGGAAAGATTGACAAGATTTTCCACAGTCTCAACAATAGAGAACGTCACAGGGCTCAAATTCAGCTTGCCGCTTTCAACTTTGGAAATATCCAGAATATCATTGATCAGTGTCAGCAGATGATTACTGGCCATACTGATTTTGCGCAGGTTCTCTCCAACAGATTCCGTGTCAGCGATGTTCTTTTCCGCAATTGTTGTCAGACCAATAATGGCATTCATGGGCGTACGGATATCATGCGACATTGTTGAAAGGAAATCTGTCTTTGCACGGTTGGCCGACTCCGCCTTCTCAGCCATTGCCTTGAGTTTCCGGTTGAACTTCTGCATATAGATGATGTCAAATACGAACAGGATTAAAAGACCTGCCGTCACCACACCGATCAGCATCCAGTCTTCCGTATCAACGCTGAGGACAGCCTCTGGCATATAACTGAGCAGTATCCAGCCATCCGTGGAAAGAATCGGAGTATGTGAAACAATACTGTTCCGTCCGCGGGAATCCTTCATGAAAATCGATCCCGTATTAACAGCAACATCGTCAAAAATCTGCTTCTGTGCGGCGGCATCTCCTTCATTGTAGGATTTGTAGAATTCAAAGAAATTAGCGTTTTTAAACGAAGAACCCTTAATGATATAATTGCCTTCCACATCGATCATGGAGAGCTCTGCCTCCTTGAACTCCTCCTGCGGAAATACCCATTTCTTTTCCAGCTCTGCGATTGGAATAACGCGAAGCAGCAACGCATCTCTTCTGGTATTGGATGCGGGATCTTCCAGCCGGATCCGGTTGCAGAAAGCCAGGCTCTGCTCGCCGTTTACAGGATTGGTATAGGCACGCGTCACATTAACCGATTTGCCAACCTCTGAAATCCATTCCAGATTGCCAAAGATCTCAATCCGCTGATACGAAACATCATAACTGTCCGGGTTTACAAGATTCGGCCTGGTTGACAGTCCTGCTCTCGTATCCAGATAGATCAGATGCGCAGATGCTTCAGGATTGACATGAGAGGACCGAATGAATTCCGTCGCCTCCTCAAGCGTAAGCCGGCTGCCATTGATATGATGCGCCCATACATCACAGATGCCCTGTTCGCCTTCCAGATAATTCTCCGTCACATGCTCCATCGTAATGGTCATGTTAACAAAGTTTTCTACCTGGCGTTTATAAGCATCCTGTCTTTCAAAATTTGAGTAAAGAATCACAAAAGCCATGATAACGAGCATTATTGCTACGTTTACAACAATAATCCAGCTTTTTTCATCTTTCCCGCTCCAAATCATATATGTTCAGGGTATGCTCACTGTCCTGGAACCCAGTCAGTCTGCTGTCTTTGCTCTGCACACTTTGCCTGTTTTTCCATTCTCAGCCCAGTTTTAGTATATCTGATTCCCTCGGATTTGTCCATATTCAACGGCCTGTGTGCAGTCCAATTTAAGCGCATTCAGCAGCCCGTTTTGCTGCCGGAACAAATTGTACAGTTACGGAACGACAGATGTTTAAGCCCCGCCTGTGACAGACAGAATCACAACATAGAGGATGAAATCAGCATTGAGAACCTTTCATTCGTGTGAGTCCCAGATACAGTGAAGTTGTAAACCTCGCATTAATCCGAAGCAGGAAAGTTGTGACCATTCCCGGACAATGCCGAAATGCATGGCACACTTTAAGCCGGGGTTCTCACAGGATAACGGTAAAAAATCATGAAGACAGGCAGACCTGTCCACGCATATTTTTGTATAATAAGAATGCCGCTGTTCCAGAAAGGAACAGCAGCATTCTTTTACATTTCAAATTCGCCTTCAAAAACAAGTGTCGTTGCACCGGACAGGTAGATCTTCTCACCACAGTTAACCGTCATATCACCGCCAAGAAGCTTAACGGTGATATCGGTATTTGCATCACAGTAACCATTGCGTACTGCCGCAGCAACTGCTGCACAGGCACCGGTACCACATGAAAGTGTTTCGCCATTGCCGCGCTCCCAGACACGTACACGAAGCGTTGTCCTGTTCACTACCCGAACAAACTCCGTATTGACCCTTTCCGGAAAAAGCGGATGCTCCTCAAAGCATGGACCAATCGACTCCAGATTCAAACCATCTATTGCATCCAGAAACAGCACACAGTGTGGATTTCCAACAGACACACAGGTCATCTTCCAGGTTTCACCGGCAGCTTCAATCGGTTCATTGATAATTTCCTTAAGCGAACTGACAGCAGGGATCCTTGCAGGTTCAAAGACAGGACTGCCCATATCCACAGAAACTGAACTGACTTTTCCATCTCTCAGATAAAGATGGACACGGTGAATGCCGCTCAGTGTCTCTATGGTCATGGATGTACTGTGTATATATCCCTTGTCATAGAGGTATTTGGCCACGGATCTTATATTGTTCCCGGCCATACGTCCCTCACTGCCATCCCGGTTGAAGGTCCGCATTTTTGCATCTGCTGTCTGAGAGCGTTCGATCAGAACCAGTCCGTCGCCGCCTATACCATAGTGCGGCGTACACAGGGAAATACACAGTGATTCGGGACAGGAAACCGTTCCGTCAAAGTTTTCAATGAAAATATAATCATTCCCGCAGGACTGCATTTTGGCAAACCGGACCTTCTGACGCCATGGACGCATGTGGTTAATATCCACCAGTTCCGTGTTTTCTGCTGTAAACCGGCTCTCTATAATCTCCGCCAGCGCGCCTGCCGTATCCGTACTGGTCAGACACGGAATTCCCAGCTGCATGGCACGGCGGTGCAGCAGATTATAATCTCCAACCGTCGTATCCCGCACCGCACCGGTATAAACCACGTAAGTGATCTGCCTGTGTTCCAGCAGCTGCATGAGCGTATCGCTCTCTGTGGCATTCGGAACAGAGGTCACCGGGATGCCCAGCTGCCGGATGGCATCTGCCGTACCGCTCGTAGCATACAGGGCAAGTCCAAGATCATAAAACCGTTTGGCCAGAGATATAATCTCCTGATAGTCATTCTCCTCAACAGATATCAGGATGCCGGCATGCTCATGCCGGCCGGGCAGATGGAAGCCGGCAGCCGTCAGACCTTTAAACAGTGCCTCTGCACGCGTCTTTCCAATCCCCAGCACTTCTCCGGTTGACTTCATTTCCGGTCCCAGGATGGAATTGGCATCACTGAGCTTTTCAAATGAGAACACCGGTACCTTAACCGCCACATACGGCGGTGTCCGGTACAGTCCTGTTCCACAGCCGATATTTGCAAGGCGTTCTCCCAGCATAACCCGGGTCGCTACGTCTACCATGGGAACACCGGTAACCTTACTGATGTATGGAACCGTACGTGAAGCTCTTGGATTCACCTCAATGACATACAGTTCCCCTTCATGAATCAGATACTGGATATTGACCAGGCCCCGTGTTCCCAGCGCTAGCGCCAGTTTGGTGGAACAGTCACAGATAACCTCCAGCATCCGGTCACTCAGATTATACGGCGGATAAACGGCAATCGAATCGCCGCTGTGCACGCCTGCACGCTCGACATGTTCCATGACGCCAGGAATCAGGACATCCTGCCCGTCCGATACAACATCCACCTCAAGCTCCGTGCCTGGCAGATACTGATCAATCAGGACCGGATTTTCAATCTCATGTTCCAGAATCCGCGCCATATAGGTCCGGACTGCATCATCTGAACGGGCAATTGTCATATTCTGTCCGCCAATCACGTAAGACGGACGCAAAAGGACCGGATAACCGAGCGTATTGGCTGCCGTCAGTGCTTCCTCCATTGTCAGAGCGGACAGACCCTTTGGCCGCTTGATGCCGAACTGCTCAAGAAGGGCATCAAAACGGATCCGGTCTTCGGCAAGATCGATGCCATCCGCGGATGTCCCGAGAATCTGTACGCCGCGGCTGTCCAGATATTTTGTCAGCTTGATGGCTGTCTGACCGCCAAAGGCAACGACAACCCCGACAGGCTGCTCTGCCTTCAGGATCTGCTCAACGTCCTCACCAAACAAAGGTTCAAAATACAGCCTGTCTGCCGTATCATAATCCGTCGATACGGTTTCCGGATTGTTATTGATGATAACGACATCATACCCCAGCTCCCGCAGCATCCACACGCAGTGCACCGAACTGTAGTCAAACTCAATGCCCTGTCCAATGCGGATTGGACCGGAACCGAGAACGGCAATCACCGGTTTTCCGCTGCGCTTAAGCTGTCTGGATTCACATACCTGATCACATGTCGAGTAGAAATACGGCGTCGCCGCGTCAAATTCCGCACCGCAGGTATCCACCATTTTGTAGCTCATGGTGAAATCCGGCAGTATCTGCCGCCCGCTCAAACGCGTGAGGGCAGTATCCGGATATCCGAGGCGCTTCCCACGCCGGTATTCTTCATCCGTAAGACCTGAGGCAGCAATCTGCATTTCAAAAGCCGCCAGACCAGCCAGCCTGTTCAGAAACCACCGGTCAATCTTTGTAATGTCATGGATTTCATCTACTGAAATACCGGCTTTCAGTGCTTCAAATACCGTAAAGAGCCTTCTGTCATTTGCTTCTCCAAGGCGTTCCCTGACAGACGCCTCCGTCAGCGGCGGTGCGTTCAGCGTATCCAGTGATATCTCTGCACCACGGACCGCTTTCATCAGGGCGGCTTCAAAACTCTGCGCAATAGCCATTACCTCGCCGGTTGCCTTCATCTGTGTTCCAAGAATCCGGCTGCTTCCGGCGAACTTGTCAAACGGCCATTTGGGGAATTTCACTACGACGTAGTCCAGCGTTGGTTCAAAGCAGGCACATGTTCTGCCGGTTACCTCATTGATAATTTCCGGCAATGTATATCCAAGTGCAATCCGTGTTGTCATCTTGGCAATCGGATAACCGGTCGCCTTTGACGCGAGCGCAGATGAACGCGATACGCGCGGATTGACCTCAATAACGGCATATTCAAAACTGTCCGGATTCAGCGCAAACTGACAGTTGCATCCGCCGACAATGCCAATCGCCGAAATCATATCAAGTGATGCTGACCGCAGCATCTGATACTCACGGTCCGAGAGCGTCAGCGCAGGCGCAACAACAATGGAATCTCCCGTATGAATACCAACCGGATCCACATTTTCCATCGAACAGACAGCGATAACATTGCCTGCCGCGTCACGCATGGTTTCAAACTCGATCTCTTTCCAGCCTGAAATGCACCGTTCAATAAGAACCTGATGGATCGGGGACAGATCCAGACCATTTGCCGCAATCTGCCGCAGCGCAGCCTCATCCTCAGCGATGCCGCCACCTGTACCTGCCAGCGTATAGGCAGGGCGAACAATGACCGGATAACCGATGCTTTCAGCTGCTGCCAGCGCTTCCTCAAGCGTCACCGCGATCTGCGAGGCAACGATCGGCTGGCCAATCGACTGCATGGTTTCCCGGAACCGTTCCCTGTCCTCCGCGCGTTCGATTGCTTCAATGTCCGAACCAAGGAGACGCACTCCATATTTGGTCAGTGTACCATCCCGGCTCAGCTGCATGGCCAGCGTCAGTGCTGTCTGTCCGCCCAGACCAGCCAGCAGGCCGTCCGGCCGCTCTTTTTCGATAATCCGGCGCAGCGTAGTTTCGTTGAGCGGCTCCAGATAAATTTCATCCGCCAGATGCTTGTCCGTCATGATGGTAGCCGGATTGGAGTTAACAAGAACTACATTGACACCTTCCTCCCGGAGTACCCGGCATGCCTGTGCGCCTGCATAATCGAACTCGGCGGCCTGACCGATAACGATCGGTCCGGAACCGATGACCAGTACTTTCCGGATTGTCTGATCCCGTCCCATGCTACTCCCCTCCCATCATACCGATAAACCGGTCAAACAGGAATGATGTATCCTGTGGACCAGCATGCGCTTCCGGATGAAACTGAACGGTAAAACACCGTTTCCCAGGATAACGCATTCCCTCACAGCTGCCGTCATTTGCATTGACAAATGTTTCGATGCCGGCTTCTCCAAGGCTCCCCGCCACAACCGCATATCCGTGATTCTGGCTGGTCATGTATGTCCGTCCCGTTTCTTTTTCCGTCACCGGCTGATTTCCACCCCGGTGGCCGTACTTGAGCTTGATTGTCCTGCCGCCCATAGCCAGTGCCGCCATCTGATGCCCCAGACATATACCGAATACAGGCACCTGGCCGATCAGTTTCCCAATCTCTTCTATGCAGCATATGTTTTCTGCCGGATCTCCTGGCCCGTTCGACAGCATAACGCCATCCGGACTGCCCGCAAGAATGGTTTCGGCACTGGTAAACGCCGGGACAACCGTTACTTCGCAGCCCCGCATCTGCAGACTGTGGATGATGTTCCGCTTTGCACCATAGTCGATCAGGGTTACGGCAAACCGCTTTGTGCCATCCGCCGGGTAAACTGCCGGCTGCGCACAGGTTACCTGCCGCAGCACATCATGGACCAGATATGCATCAATTGCTGTACGGTCCGCAGGCACTTCATCACAAATCATGGCATTCATGACGCCCTGTTCCCTGATCTGGCGTGTAATCTCACGCGTATCCACACCGCAGATCCCTGGAATGTGATTCCGGGTCAGCCATTCATCCAGCGTTCCCTCCGAGCGGAAATTCGAAGGTGTATCACACATTTCGCGCACCACATATCCTGACAGCGCGCTTTTTCCTTCAAAGTCTTCAGGAATCACACCGTAATTGCCAATGAGCGGAAATGTCTGAACCACAATCTGTCCCGCATAACTGGGGTCTGTCAGGGTTTCCAGATACCCCACCATACCGGTGGTAAAAACCAGCTCACCAATCGTTTCAGGCGCATGCCATCCAATTCGTGCGCCTTCAAAGACCGACCCGTTTCCCAGTACCAGATAAGCCATTACTTGCCTCCGAGTGTTGCGGCCATAACCGCCTTAATGGTATGCATCCGGTTTTCTGCTTCCTGGAAGACAATGGATGCTTTGCTTTCAAAAACCGCATCTTCCACTTCCATGCAGTCGATTCCGAACTTTTCGTGAATCTGCCGTCCAATTTCTGTTCCAAGATCATGGAAGGCAGGCAGACAGTGCATAAAGACCGTGTCCACGTCCGCTTCTTCCATGAGCGCTGTTGTCACGCGGTATGGAGAAAGATCCCGGATCCGCTCAGCCCATACTTCATCCGGTTCACCCATGGATACCCACACATCCGTATACAGCACGTCCGCATTCTTGACGGCTTCCATAGGATTCGTCTTAAATTCCAGAATTGCTCCGGTCCGTTTCGCGATATTCTGACAACGCTCAACAAGCTCTTCGTTCGGAAAATATGCCTCGGGCGCACATGCGGTAAAATGCATGCCCATCTTGGCACATCCGACCATCAGGGAATTCGCCATGTTGTACCGGGCATCACCGAGAAATACCAGATGCCGGTCCTTAAGTGAACCAAAGTGTTCACGAATCGTCAGCAGATCCGCCAGCACCTGCGTCGGATGGAACTCGTTGGTAAGCCCGTTCCAGACAGGAACACCGGCATATGCAGCCAGTTCCTCCACAATTTCCTGCTCAAAGCCGCGATACTCAATGCCATCATACATGCTGCCAAGAACTCTGGCAGTATCCCGTATGGATTCCTTTTTCCCGATCTGGGAGGCCTTCGGATCAAGATAAGTACTGTGCATGCCAAGATCTGCCGCAGCCACCTCAAATGCGCAGCGCGTTCTGGTACTGGTCTTTTCAAAGATCAGAGCAATATTCTTGTCCTTGCAGTAATGATGCTTCTCTCCGGCCTTTTTCATCGCTTTCAGCTTTGCTGCAAAATCGAGAAGGTGTTCGATTTCAGCCGGTGTATATTCAAATAATGTAAGGAAACTTCTTCCTTTCAGTGATGCTGCCATATATCTTTTCTCCTGTTTGTTTATGCTCTGTTTCCTTTTTCCATCTCACGGATCACCCGGATCACCGCAGATGAGTCTTCTTTTCCACATCCCTGACTCTGTGCCACACGATACAGCTGAAGTGCCGTATTCAGCGTAAAGTTCGGAATCTGCTCATCCTGACAAAGCTGGCGTCCAAGTTCCAGATCTTTGACGACCAGATCCAGAGCAAAACCGGGCTCATAATTTCCCGTTTTGATCTTGGCCATCTTGGCGTTCAGAATCATATTGTTTCCAGAGGACTTGGTTGTTACCTCATAAAAGGCTTCCGTTGAAATGCCTAGCGCATCAGCCATGGCCAGGGCTTCACCATTGATCGCCTGCGCTGCAAATGCCATATAGTTGTTTATGATCTTAATTGCGCTGCCATTCCCGCGGCCGTCCATAAAAAAGTACTTGTCACCTATGGTATCCGTGTACGGTTTCAGGCCAAGATTCGTAAACTCCGCCTCTGATGCACCGATCATAAGGGACAGCTTGCCGCCTGCAGCACCCGCAGGTCCGCCTGATACAGGAATATCAATATACACAACACCCTTGGCTGCCGCCTGATCTGCCATTTCCCGGCTGAGTTTCGGTGAAACCGTGCTGAAATCCAGCAAAACGGTCCCTTCTGCTGCAGACTCTATGAGCTCCGGCACAACACTGCCCACCTCTGCCGGTCCCGGCAGCGACAGCCCGATAATCTCACATTTTTCTGCCAGTTCACGATTGGAACATGCTATGACAGCGCCTTTTTCCTCAAGAGCAGCGCTTTTGGCTGCCGGACGGCGGCATACGGTCAGATTTCCAGCCATTTTGAGCAGATTCTCTGCCATGGGAAAGCCCATTCGGCCAAGCCCGATAAATCCTATTTTTTTCATATTCGGTCGTCCTTTCCAGATTCTTTTTTTATTGACAAATGATTCATGCACGCTTGCATCTGATCATATTTTATCGGAATCACAGAACCTTGGCAAGAAATCCCTTAAGCCGGTCACACTGCGGATTCTGGAAGATTGCCTGAGGCGTTCCTTCCTCCATAATGGCACCGTCCGACAGGAACAGGATGCGGTTTGCAACCTCACGGGCAAATCCCATCTCATGTGTTACCACAACCATGGTCATGCCGGCCTTTGCCAGATTCTTCATAACCTCAAGAACTTCTCCGACCATCTCAGGATCCAGCGCGGAAGTCGGTTCATCAAACAGCATGACATCCGGTTCCATACACAGCGCACGCACAATTGCCACGCGCTGTTTCTGTCCGCCGGACAACTGTGACGGCCACGCATCTGCCCTGTCTTCCAGTCCAACGCGGCGCAGCAGTTCGCGTGCCCTTGCTTCCGCCTTCTCCTTCGGCTCCTTCTTGAGCATGATCGGCGCGCATGTCAGATTGTCCATAACCGTCATGTGTGGAAACAGATTGAACTGCTGGAACACCATTCCCATCCGCTGGCGATGCAGGTTCAGATTCACCTTTGGATCTGTCAGGTCATTTCCCTCAAATATGATTTGACCGGAGGAAGGCGTCTCAAGCATATTCAGACAGCGCAGAAAAGTGGACTTTCCCGCACCGCTGGGTCCAATGACACAGATCACATCACCCTTGTCAATTTCAACATCAATCCGGTCAAGGACCACCAGATCTCCAAAGCGCTTTGTCAGCTGCTTAACGTTTATCACGGTTCAGTCTCCTTTCAACAGTTCCCAGGAGGCGTGTCAGCCCCAGCACAATGATCAGGTATGTAACCGCAACCACAAGCAGCGGATTGACTGCGTCAAAGGTGATGGATTTTGCCCGTTCTCCCATCTTGGTAAGGTCCATAACGCCTACATATCCGGCAACAGAAGTTTCCTTGACCAGCGCAATCATTTCATTGCCGATTGCCGGCAGAATATTCCGGATAGCCTGCGGCATAATCACCTTGCGCATTGCCTGAAGCTTCGACATGCCGAGGCTGCGACCTGCCTCCATTTGGCCCCGGTCGACTGCATTGATACCGCTCCGGACAATTTCTGCAACATATGCCGCCGAATTAAGACCGAATGCAAGAATACAGACGCCCAGCTTGTTCCGGGTACCCGAGAATACCACGAAAAAGAAAACCAGCAAAAGCACCATCATGGGAATGCCGCGAATAACCGTTGTATACGTATCGCACAGTATTTCCAGTGGTCTCAGTGCTCTGTTTCCCTCCGAAAAATACTTGCAGATAGCCAGAATTGCTCCGAAAGCTACACCAATACACAGTGCACCAAGCGTAATCATTATGGTATTCTGCAATCCCAGCAGCATCTGCCGCCAGTATCCGGTTTCTATAAATGTCTGGTGCAGTGTTGTCAGCCATGCACTCAATCCGATCGCTCCTCTCATTTTACAGGCAACTGTCTTCGTTTCTCGGCTCCATGCTGCCCGATATCTGTCAGCCTTACACCGTTTTACACTCTTAATAAACATGACAGAAGATGCGACAAAGTCGCATCTTCTGCAATGTACACTTTTTCAGGAATGCTCAGTTCGCTGCGGCAGGTGAAGTATACGGTGCATTGTATTTTTCAAACAGAGCGGCAATTGTTCCGTCAGTAACCATCTCATTGACGATATAATTAATTGCACCGACCAGATCATCACTGCCTTTTGCGAAAGCGAAGGCATATGGTTCAGTGGTCATGGCTTCAGAAAGGATCACAAGTTTCTTTCCATTTCCGGCATTGTTTGAAGCCACCATTTCAGCAGCTGTCAGGTCATCTATAACCCATGCATCCACAGTTCCGTTCAGTACTGCCAATTCAGCATCTACGTTAGCGGTATAAGTATCAATGGTATATCCGTTCTGCAGGCAGAAGAGTTCAGCAGTTGTGCCGCTCTGCACAGAAATCATTTTTCCGTCAAGATCAGCCTTCGAAGCAATATTGCTGCCCTCGACCACAACAATTGCCTGTGCTGCGAGACAATATGGGTCTGTAAAGAGAACATTCTTTTTCCGTTCTTCCGTCACAGAAAAACCGGAAACACCCATATCATAAGAACCATTCATGACACCAAGCAGAATGGAGTCAAAATTGACCTGTTCAATGGTCAGCTTTACACCAAGCTTTTCTGCAACGGTCTCCATAATATCGATTTCTATGCCTGTTACAGAACCATCACCCTGCAGGGACTCGAACGGCGGAAAATCCGGGCTGGACGCAATCACCAGTTCACCCTTGTCTTTTACAGATGACAGTGTGGCAACGTCTGCCATGGCAAATGCCGCAGTCAGAATCATCATTGCACAAAGCATAAAACCAATAAACTTCTTCATGAGAAAGCCTCCTTAATAATACGCTTACAATTCCGCATCCGGTTCGGCTGCGTCCCCTCCTGCGAAGGTGTGCATAGATTACCTCCTTTTATTCATCCTGTCAAGTAAGAAAATGAATAAATATTCATTTTCTTTGAATATTTATTCATTTTCCATAAGATGCTGTATTTTTATTTGCGTATCAGTCGCTTCTCAGGCTGGCAGATGCTGCTGCCCAATCAGGTGAACAATGAATCCCCTTCTGCTGCCTTCATCAACAAGTTTCATTGCAATTCGCGTATACAATTTCAAACGTCTGCGTAGTATCTGTCGTGCTTCTGTGAAAAAAGGTCATTCTGCTGCAAGCTGCATCCCACACATTCCTGCGACTGCAGCACCGCTGTCAGTACTGAAATGGAGCTCTGCATTCTTATTTCCTGTTTTTCTTATATAATCGTTTGCGTATTTTACGGCTTTTCCTGTCATGGCATCAAAAATCACTTCTGCATCCGTGAAATGTTTCTGAATCTCTTTCAGAAAAACTGTCACACTTGCTGATTCAAAGTACTGAAAGACACCGATTGCAGTCAGTATCGTCGGCCTTTGGGTATCGATTCCCTTTGTCCATTCAAAATCAAACATATCCCCTGCAATCAGGATTTCACGTTCGCTCTCTCCAAGAATTCTGCGCCTCATTTCTATGACTGACGGCAGATCCACTTCGTAAAATACTGCCTCTCCGGTGTGAGACAAAAGCCTGAAATATGCGGTCTCCAGTCCACAACCGAGGTTGATCACATTGCATTTTCCGTGTTTGTGGATAAAACTGCGGATCATCTGATCCGTACAATAAAACCGGCATGCCCCAGCCATCTGAAAATATTCCGTGGATTTTGCCGCAATGGTTTCATACGGCATCTCCGGTTCCAGGGACAGCGCTTTTTCATCCATAAAATAATCCGGGAAATGCTTTGAGACATAGATTCTTGCAGTCAACGGAATATATAACGTGTCCGGAACACCACTAAAACGGTTCATTGCTCTGACTCCTTATGAAATTCGGCATGCACAACAAAGTATTTATTCCGTTTCGATCTGATATAAGCACGGGTGATCGGACTGTAACGGACACCTTCCACCGGATATCCTTCCAGATAACTGCGCTGTACCACCCGGCAAAGACGTCTGCTGTATCCCGGCAGTTCTGTTTCCGCATTTTCCATTGAAAAAGTTATTTTCGTATCATTCTTCGTCGTTTTGATCTGATGGTTTCCGGCTTCTGCTCCCCTTGCACTGACAAAATCAAATACAAACAGACCTCCGGGGAAACGGTCCGCCATGGCATCTGTCAGCTCCATCACAGATTCTTTTGTCAGGTAATGCAATACACCGGCAGCCAGAAAAACAATACCGTTATCCGCCTTAAATGGCACGCTGTTGAACCAGCGGTGATCCGTTATGTCTGAAATCACATTTTTCTCGTTCTTCCCGCAGGGAATATACTTTTCCCTGCACGCGATCACATCCGGGAAGTCCACATTGATCCATGGATTCGTATCAATTTTCATCTGCCGTCTGAGACAGGAAAGACCGGCTCCAAGTTCAACAACCGTGGCATTCGGATGTATCTCAAGATAGTCTTTTATCTCACAGGCAAAGTCGTACTGACGTATGGCGCCTGCCAGTGCCGCACACTGAAGATGGTAGAAAACAGAAGGCGGCCGCCTTTCCCCCATTTCACGAAGAATACGGACTGCATCCTCATCTGGCAGTATCTGCGGCAGCTTTTTTACCGCAATTGCTCTGCTCCACAGCGGGATACAAAGCGTCCTCTCCACACTGTTCTGTTTAAGTTCTGGCATGCTTCTCCTGACCCTTCCTGTCTATTCACCGAAAGATTCTTTCCTCAAAAGGATCCAAAGTCCGGCTTTCTCTCTATAATCTGAAGCGTTTTCAGAAATTAGTTAGTTGTGCCTAACTATATTGTACATAAAACTGTTCCCAGCTCTGCCACATTCAGTGTTGCCGGGGACCGCCATATTGTAAGAAATCCCTGTCAAAAACGGAAGTCTTGTCACCCGCATCTCATGACAGAATGAGAAATCCCATAAATTCTCTCATTCTGTCATGGTCGGCAATTGAGATCGTCTCATCCACGAAACAGTACTTTTTGAATGCCAGTTGCCATATAGTCTATCTGCTCCGGTGTATTCTCCGGCCCCAATGTAATTCTGACCGTTCCGCGGGCATACTCCTCCGGAATCCCTACTGCCTCGACAACATGCGAGACAACCGTTTCCCGGGAGTTACATGCCGATCCTGTTGCCACCTCAATGCCCATCTGATCCAGACAGTACATCATCATCTCAGCGTCTGTATTCCGGAATGAAATGGATACGCTTCCAGGAATATGTCTGTCTGATCCGTTAACCAGATAATCCGCACCCATATTTAAGAGGTGAGCCAGCAGTCGCTCTCTCAGATTTTCCAGATAGGAACAGTTTTTCTGCATCATGCTGATCTGTTCTTTTAAGGCAGCAGCCATGCCAACTATACCCGCAACATTCTCTGTGCCGGACCGAAGACCATTTTCCTGTCCACCGCCATGTATCAGCGGCTCCAGCCGTGTCCCTTTTCGCACATACAAAAAACCAGTTCCCTTCGGACCGCCGAACTTGTGCGCCGATGCTGACAGCATCTGTACACCAAGTTCATCCACCTGAATGGGCATGTGACCAACTGCCTGAACCGCATCCGTATGAAAAGGAATCCCTTCCTCTTTTGCTATTCGTGCAAGCTCTGATACAGGTTCTACTGTCCCCATTTCATTGTTTGCCGTCATAATGGAAATCAGGATGGTTTCCGGGCGAATTGCAGTCCTGAGAATTTCGTGTGATACATTTCCAAACCGGTCAACCGGCAGATATGTTACATCGTATCCCAGCCGTTCCAGGAATGCAAAAGTATTTAGTACCGCATGATGTTCGATCGCGGAGGTAATCAGATGCCGTCTCCTCGCAGGATAGCAAAAAGCCGTTCCTTTAATGGCCAGATTATCCGCTTCCGTTCCACCGGAGGTAAAAAAGATCTCTTTTGCAGAGGCACCGATTGCCCCCGCAATGTCCTCTCTTGCAGATGCAATCGCCTTGCGCGGATTCCGTCCAAGTACATACGCTGTCGACGGATTTCCATATTCATCCTGAAGCCAGGGCAGCATGGCCTGATAAGCTGACGTACAAAGCGGTGCTGTTGCCGCATGATCTGCATAAACTATCGCATTCATCGCTATCCCGTTTTAATCCATTTCTTCATTCCAGATTATGAATCAGAATCTTCATTGTGACAATCAGACAGTACAAATATAGCATTCGCGCTGAATTTCAACTCTGTTATAACCTGCTCCACTTGCTTTGCGTATTTACAGACTGATTGCCCGGAATGGCTTGAAGTTCCTTTCCTTTGTCACACCTGGACAAGTGCCTCCCCGCCGACAGACAGATTTCGGCGCTGTCCTGCATTGACAAACGAATCGAACTGACAGGCTGCCTGTGCTGTCATGAAGTCAGGGCTGATCAGGGACACTGATGTTCATAACACCTGAAATAAGATGAGGAGAGGAAATGCCCAGAGTCTGAATACAGAAAGAGCAACTTTGTGCCGGTACATAACTGCTAAACCAGACGGAAACCATATGAAAGTGGTGGTCAGGGAAAAGACAAATATTGCTTCAATGCCTTCACATCATTGACACATGATACATTATAGCTTATGATGCTGTAAAGCGCGGAAGCATACTGCTTCGGCGGAGACTACTATCTGTTCAATCCACACTATAAGGAGATGGCCCAGCATTTCATGCTGGTTTGTCAAATCATGACAACTGCAATTGATACGGTGCCGAAAGCACGACTATGTCATTAAAGGAGAGATACCATTGGACAACACATGGAATATGGACAACACCGCTGTTGATTATACGCTTCTCGAAAAAGTAAATCCCGTGTTCAATACAGCCAAGATGACACTGTTTCAGCTGGCTGCAAACGGCGACAGGGACGCAGCAGCACTGGCAAAAAGCATGGGCCTTACGATGGAGGCAACGCAGGACAGTGCAAGCACAAAGGCTTCACCGGAGCAGATACTGGGCGGTACGATCATGCTGGAAACCCGCTACCGCACGATGGCGCATCTGGCCGAGAAATCCGGCTATACACTGGTAGACATGCCCTGCGGCTATACACCCCGCGCGATTGAATTTGCAAAGAAAGGCTTACCCTATTACGGCCTTGATCTTCCGGTAGTCATTCAGGAAGCATCTGAGAAAATCAGTGCTCTGATTCCGCCGGAGAAAAGAGCATTTGCCCACTTCCGGGAAGTGGACGCAACCAACTATGCCTCGCTGGAAAAGGCACTGGAGGACGTTTACGGTCCTGTCTGCATCAACACAGAAGGCCTGCTGATGTACTTTACCGATTCTGAGGCCGGAGCACTTTGCGACAATATCCGCCGTATCCTCGAAAAGAAGGGCGGCTGCTGGTACACAGCTGATGTGGAATGCTCCCTGCAGTATATCATTGTCATGCGCGCCCTGGTGGGGGATCGCTTCATGGAGATCATGAAGAATGCAAAACAGCAGACGAAGGACAAGTCCGACGTTGAAATCGGCAAAAACGCGCTGATCACCTCTCCTGCGGATATGGCAGGCAGCACCAAAAACGCCATGGCTTTTCTTGCAAAGCACGGTTTGAAAGCCGAACGTGTCAACATCGGCGAAAACATGCCAAAGCTTGATTCCCTGGACAGGGTCAGCGCTATGCAGGCCACGGCAGTACTTGAGGGCATGAAACATTCTGCTTTCTGGAAAATCACGCCCAGCGGAAAAGTCACGGAGCTTCCTTCCACAGAAACGAAGGGATTTCATACCGACGCTTCCATTCAGGATGGCATCCTGTCCCTTGCGCTGACCGGACGGCTCGATACAATCACCGCACCAACCCTGCTGTCTTTCTTTGAAAAGGCAAAAGCAGAGCAGCCGATGGAAGCCGTAGAGGTGGATTGCAGCCGCCTCGAATACATCTCCTCCGCCGGTCTGCGCGTCCTGTTGATCATGCATAAGGCATGTAATGGCGGTGTTTCGCTTCACAATCAAAATGAAGTCGTAACGGAAATACTGGAGCAGACCGGTTTTGATTCCATTTTTCACTGATTTGCTGGCAGTGCTTCGCTGCCCGTGTTAAAAAACAGTCCATCTCACCTGATTCAGGAAGATGGACTGTTTTTTGTTTTTTCTCATCTTTCCTTTGGTGGACCCGCCCATCATGAGTACTGCTCTGAGACGAAACTCAAAACCATGTATTAAGAGCTCACCGTACATTGCCCTCATGCTGTGAAGCTGTGCAGGCTTCAAACAGAGATTACTGTTTTTTCCGTAAATCTACAGATATCTGCCTGTTATGCTCTCCGGATTGTGCCGGATTTCGTCAACAGTACCACATCCGACGATGTACCCGCCATCCTCGCCGCCTCCTGGCCCCATGTCGATGACATAATCTGCCGAACGTATCAGATCAAGATCGTGCTCAATGACAACGACTGTTGCGCCATTGTCAATCAGCGTGTCAAAGACAGCCAGCAGACTCTGCACATCCTGTGGATGAAGTCCGATCGTTGGTTCATCAAAAACAAAGACAGAATCTGTCTGAAGTCGGCCAATTTCACTTGCCAGTTTGAGGCGCTGTGCCTCTCCGCCGGACAGACTCGGCGTCTCCTCACCCAATGTCAGATAGCCGAGTCCAAGCTTTTCGAGAACATCCAGATGCGGTTCAACAGAACGGATTTCTCTGCAGAATCGGCGGGCAGAGGAAACATCCATATCCATAAGCTCCGGAAGAGAACGTTTTTCTCCATTCTTCGAAGCATACCGGACCTGGTTTGCTGTCCGGTCATAGCGCGAACCACGGCAGGCAGGACAGGGGATATCCACATCCGGCAGAAATTGTACATCCAGACTGATTGACCCTGTTCCATCACAGGTTTTACAGCGAAGGCTGCCTGTATTGTAAGAGAAGTCACCCGCTTTGAACCCCAGTGCTTTTGCATCGGATGTTCTGGCATAGAGTTTGCGCAGTTCATCATGAACACCTGCATAAGTGGCAACCGTTGAGCGGACATTGATTCCAATTGGAGTAGCATCAATCAGATTTACATGTGCAATGCCGGGTGCATCGATGGACCGGACATGCGCCGGGAGTGTTTTCCCTGCTGTCAGCGCCTCAAGTCCCGGTACCAGACTTTCCAGAATCAGCGTCGTTTTCCCCGATCCGGAAACACCGGTTATTACAGTCAGTCTGCCTTTCGGAATATCAACTGTGAGCGGCTTGACCGTATGAATACTGTCCGTTTCAAGGTGAATGGTTCCCAGGCTGAACAATTCATCCTGCCTGGTGCGTAAACGGCTGACAGCAGCTGTTCCCCGGAGAAACGGACCAATCTTTGATACCGAATTGGTCTCAATATTTTGTATCGTTCCTTCAGCCAGAACGTTTCCGCCATCTGCACCGGCCTCCGGTCCCATTTCAATCAGCCAGTCCGCCTCTTTCAGAATCTGAGTATCATGATCCACAAGAATAACGGAATTGCCATCTGCAATCAGGTCATGCATCACGCCATTCAGACCTGCAATGTTAGCCGGATGAAGGCCGATGGACGGTTCGTCCAGCACATACAATACACCTGTTGTCCTGTTTCGCACCGCTCTGGCAAGCTGCATCCGCTGCCGTTCTCCGGTGGAAAGCGTTGATGCCGCCCGGTCAAGTGTCAGATAACCGAGTCCCAGTTCCATAAGTCGCTTTGCAACATCCTGAAACGCTTCACAGATGGATGCAGCCATCGGTCTCATGACTTCCGGCAGTGATTCAGGCACGCCATTTACCCATTCAATGACTGACTTCAGCGGCATCCGGCACACCTGATCCAGTGAAATGCCGCACAGATGCGGTGCACGCGCTGCATCTGAAAGCCTTGTTCCACCACACTCCGGGCAGATTTCTTCCTTGAGAAACTTCTCAACCCGTTTCATGCCGGTTTCGTCTTTCACTTTATTCAGCGCATTCAGGACGGTCGCCCTTGCACTGTAATAAGTAAAATCCATCTCTCCGGCACTGACGCTTTCCTTGTTCTTTGGCCGGTAAAAGATATGCTTTTTCACCATTGGGCCGTCATAGACAATCTGCTTTTCTTCGTCTGTCAGTTCGCGGAACGGTACATCGGTCCGCACACCCATAGCCCGGCAGACATCCGTCATCAGGGACCACATCAGACTGTTCCAGGGTGCAACCGCTCCCTCATCAATGGTAAGCGATGCATCCGGTACCAAAGTCGCCTCATCTACCGTTCTTACTGTACCGGTTCCACCGCAGCAGCGGCAGGCTCCCTGGGAATTAAACGCCAGCTCTTCGGCGCCTGGCCCGTAAAAGTGCACGCCGCATGTCGGGCAGACAATATCCTGACCAGCAGCTACTGAAAGAGAGGACGGCACATAATGCCCATTCGGACAGCGGTGTTCCGCAAGACGGGAAAACATCAGCCGCAGGCTGTTAAGCAGTTCCGTCCCGGTGCCAAATGTTGAACGGATGCCAGGGACACCCGGCCGCTGATGAAGTGCGAGTGCTGCAGGAACATAAAGCACCTCATCCACATCTGCCTTTGCTGCCTGCGTCATGCGTCTTCTCGGATAGGTAGACAGCGATTCAAGATACCGTCTGGAGCCCTCCGCGTAGAGAACGCCCAGCGCCAAAGAAGATTTCCCTGATCCGGATACACCGGCTATGCCGACAATTTTCCGAAGCGGAATATCCACATTTATGTTTTTGAGGTTGTGAACCCGGGCACCGTATACCCTGATCACATCCGGTGCTTTATCTGTTTTTGCCATGTCTGTATCCGCCGCATGTTCCCCTGCGGCGCCTTCACTTTTCACGTCGATAATCATGCTGTGCACTGCCCGCGGAATCCGCAGATTCCAAAGCAGCCCTGTGAAACAGAATACTGTTTCACAGGCTGTTGCATCACGTCACAGAAAAAGTCCGGAAATATCCGGACTTGATTTGAAAAAACGTTATCCCAGAAGAGACATAAGTTCTTCCGCGGAAAGAGACATAATAGATTCGTTGCTGCCCTCAAGAATGGCCTCTGCCAGATCCTTTTTGGCATCCTGCAGCGCCATGATGCGTTCCTCAATGGTTCCCTTGAGGATCAGCTTGAAGACTGTCACCTGACGCGTCTGCCCAATACGGTGTGCACGGTCTGTTGCCTGATTTTGTGCTGCCAGGTTCCACCATGGATCATAATGAATAACGACGTCTGCACCTGTCAGATTGAGACCGGTGCCGCCGGCTTTAAGGGAAATCAGGAAAACGGGCACATCGTTGTCATTGAACTGACGCACCATGGAGATGCGCTTTTCTTTGGGTGTGGAGCCTATGATCTTGTATGTCTCAATGCCCTCCCTGGCAAAATCTTCCTCAAGGAGGTTCAGCATGGAAACAAACTGGGAGAAAATCAGCATTCGGTGGCCGCCCTCAATGGCACTCTTGACCAGTTCAAGACAGGCCTCACGCTTTGCACTCTCACCCTTGTAATTTTCAAAGAGCAGGGACGGATCGCAGCAGATCTGCCGGATACGCATCAGTTCGGCAAAGATCTTAATCTTCTCCTCACCAGCCAGTTCGCCGCCGGCGAGCATCTCCTTCATCCGCACCACCTGCGCATCGTAAATGGTCTGCTGTTCGCCTTCAAGACGCGCATAACGGACCTCTTCAAGCTTCGCAGGCAGATCTTTGAGCACATCCATTTTCTTTCTGCGGAGGATAAACGGGGACGTCATGTTCTTGAGCTTCTCCGTCATGTCCTCATCCTTGTATTTTGCAATCGGAATTTCAAAATCTTTTTCAAACTTAAGCTGTGAATACAGGAAACCCGGCATCAGGAAATCAAAGATACTCCAGAGTTCAGACAGCCGGTTTTCAATCGGGGTACCAGTCAGCGCAAAGCGGTGGTCCGACTGAATCAGCTTGACAGATTTGGAAACTGCAGCTTTCGCGTTTTTGATATACTGTGCCTCATCAAGAACACAGTTGTCAAAGGATACACCCTCATACAATGCAATATCGCGTTTCAGCAGGTCATAGGATGTCACATAGACATCTACGCCGTCTGCATCCGCAAGTGCTTTCTTCCGGACTCCCTGAGTCCCGGACAATACTGTTACCTTCAGATCAGGTGCAAATTTTTCTATTTCCTCCTGCCAGTTATAGATAAGTGAAGCAGGACAGATCACAAGAGACGGCTTGGTTGGCTCAGGCTCTGTCTTCCTGCCCCTTTTACCACTTTGCTGTGCAGCTTCTTTATCCGCTTTGAAGAGCGCTATCATCTGCAGTGTTTTGCCAAGACCCATCTAATCCGCCAGAATTCCGCCGAATCCGGACATCTGAATGGTCTTGAGCCATTTAAAGCCAAACACCTGATACGGCCGCATGGTCTCTTCCATGGGTTCCGGCACTTCAAATTCAGCATCACGGACTGTCTTAAAGTTTCGGATCATCGCACGGTATGTCCGGTCACGGGTTGTAGCCAGCTTGTCATGCTCCTCGAGCATTTTATCAAGATACAGCGCCCGGTACATCGGTACCTGTACCTTTTTGTTAATGACATCCTTGGGCAGCATATCCATCTGATTCAGGAATGCATTTAGTTCCCCGAGTTCTTCATCCTGCGTGAGATCAATAAAATCACCGCTCTTCAGACGATAATAGCGTTTTTTCTGAATGTAGCTGTTATAGACATCCACCAGTTCCCTATTGGAAAGCTCTTTCGATGTCACTGAAATGTTCAGAAGACCGCCTGCATCCACTGAAATGCCGACAGATACATTTGGACTTGAAATGACGCGTTTGGACAGAAAATTGCTGCTTCCTTTGACACGTCCATAGTATTCAAGTTCAGACATACCGATTGTCAGAAAATCGTACAGTTCATCGTCAGTCAGTTTTTTCCCAAAGGTGCCGGATTCCTCTTGGAATTCAGGTGCCCACTTTTTGATACAGGCAATGGCCCGTTCCTCCTGTTCCTCATCATGATAACCGGAGGACGCGTTTTCCTTCGGAAGCAGCTTGTATTCAAGCTGGTCATACCTGACAATTCCTCGTATCTGCAGATTATTATAATCATCCAGATCCAACAGGAAATTGAATACCGGTTCGGGCGGCAGATAACCGGATGCCTCATCAACACAGTTGTCGACAAATTCCACAAACGGATTTTCGAGCAGTCCCGGCAGTACCCGGTAATAAAATTCCTGCAGACGGTCCTTGCCAACCTGGAAACGGAAATAGCATGCAGCATCGGCAACTGCAATAAAAGGCTCGAGCACCTGTTTTTCTTCCTGTGAAATACGCGAAAGTCCCTTTGTGTCGATGACATATTTATAAGAATTACCAGAAATCAGGACCGGAACAAATCCGGATACCGTGACACCCATGAAATTATTTCTGGCATCCGCCAGCCGGTCAGCTGTCAGCTTGAAACGGATGTTCATATGACCGACTTTGACCAGTTCATCCTTGATATTGTTTGTTTTATCAAGAAGCTCGCACTCGCCGGAATACATGTCATAGAAATTATCAAGCCGGCTTCCCTCAAGGTTTACCTGATAAATACCATTGAAGGAGTCCGCCCTGTTGCGCTGTATGAAATCATACAAAACAGCTGCCTCTTGTGTAAATTCCTGTTCCGCAAAATGCAGTGTTTCCTTTTTGCCAAGGACAAAATCTTCTTCATTTGTAACAGCATTAAACAGACTGTAACAGTCCTTGACGATATATTTTCTGCCGCCGGTAACACCTATTTTAAAGGACAGTACCGGAGAACCAAAGTCAAGAACAATACGGGGCAGTATCTCTATAACCGGCTTTTTTGTGACCTTTGGTTCGGCGCTCCTGGTTTCCCTGCGGGCATTTTCTTCGCGCATAGCCTGAATGCTCTTGAAGAATTTTTCCGCGCCTTCATCTGTTATGCTTTTTGCGCTCTCTTTGTCAGCAATATCCCATACATTTGCAAGCGTATAAAGGTCATATTCATCAAATGGATCTGACACACTCTTCGGCGGAACATCTTCAAGTTCCTCAGAAGAAATGTGAACAGAATATCTGCCTTTTTTCTGTTTTAAAGCGTGATAGAGTTTCAGTTGTCCGTTTGCAACAGTTCCCCAAACCACGACATATTCAAACTTACCTTCAAACCCCTGCTCGAACCTTATCCACTTTTCTCCCTCACGGCTTGTATACACTTTATAATCCATGCGGTAAGCTATTGCATCTGCTTTGGCAGACTGAAGAAATGACTGTGCTGCTGCAGTTGTTACATATGGAGCAAGAATGCCCTCCATATCAAAGTAAACAGCTCCCTTTGGAACACGGGATTTGAAAGCTTCTAGCAACGGCACCGGGCTAAGTCCTATCCGGCGGCGCTGTTTCTCTCTTTGCAGACGTTCTGCTTCTAATGCTTCGCTCTCTTTTCTCAGTCTGTAAGCATAATCATCTTCCCAGACCGTCCACGGTCCTTTCTTTTTCTCCCAATAAATAAGTGCAGCAGCAGCATGCCTGCACGCACCGGTATTACTGTTATAATAACCTCTTTTACAGGCTGAGCACTCAAAACCGGCATCTTTCCAGCTGCTTGTCAGCTGTGCCGGTGTTCTGTAGATTCTGATATTGGATATTATTTTCCCGGTTTTTATTTCAAATGTATTTCCATAATAGGCTGTGATTTCCCGAATTACACTGGAATTATAAAGTTTTTCTCCTTCTTCTAATATCTCTTTTTCAAATATAACCCGCCAATCCAGTATTTTATGTATTCTGTCGGGTTCATATCGTTTTTCGTCCATTCTTTGCGCTCCTACATCTGTGATAAATGACAGTATATCATATTCTTCGTGAACAAGGAAAGCCTTTTTAACTAAAAATCCGCAGCCTTTTCAGCTTTTTCCATGCAGTATTGAGCTGTTTCTCGAATGTGCAAACAGGTACTGCTGATAAACACCGTTATATGGACTGTGTTTTGTCACATCATATCCGGATATGTAGTGCTCTCGAAAAACACGTTTCATCCAGACATCTACCGGAAGCGTATTGAGGCGGTGAAATCCAAACAGAAGAATACAGTCTGCCACCTTTTCACCTACTCCATACAGCGACATGAGCAACCGGCGGGCCTCATCATCCGGCTGACTGTCAATCTCTTTAAGATTCAGCTCACCTGAGGCAGCCATCCTGCTTACAGACTGTACATACCGCCACCTGTATCCAAGGCGGCATGGTCCGGTCAGTTCTGCTTCACTGAGAGCCGCAATCCTGGCCGGAACTGGAAAAGTATAAAAAAGACATCCTCTCTGGTCCTGTCGGGCATCCCCTGACAGCCTGCACAGTGCTTCGATGGACTGGCAGATCATGGGAATACTGCGGTTTTGAGAAATGATAAAACTGATTACCATTTCCCACGGATCCTGACGCAGAATTCTGATTCCCTTTTCCGCCTCCGAAGCCTCTGCCAGATAGGGATCCGTCATGCTGTCAATACGTGCCCTGATTTGAGCATACCGGGTATCAAGATCAAAATAAGCATGCCAGATCCGGCTGAATGCATCCTCGCTGCAGTCAAGCTCATACTGCTCCGCCCCTGTCTGCCGTATATAAAGACACTCCTGTCCATGAATAATGCGGTAGCTTTCATCTGACTGCCGCTGCCACCTGAAGCACTGGCCGCTTCCGGCTATCCGGGAGAGGTCAAAATCGTCTGAAATGTTCAGTATCATCTGATGTCCTTTCCATTATGCCAGGCCCGAAAGGCGATCGGCATCATTATCATTCTGTATTTCTGTATTTCGATTTGACAAACAATCAATGTGCGTATATACTTGTGCCCAGATTTTTTTCAGAGGTGATCCCTGTGCTTGAAATTTCGAACAAAACCAATCTGCTGGAGCAGAAGAACTATCGTTATTCACTCCAGGATGTCGAATCGCCGAACCTGTACCGCGATATTTACGACTATGAGACAGTCCCAAAGATTCCGTTCAACCACCGCCGGGTGCCAATGGGCATGCCCGAGGAAATCTGGATTTCCGACACCACGTTCCGGGATGGCCAGCAGGCTATCAATCCGTATACCGTCGACCAGATAGTTGAACTGTACAAATTTATGAACCGTCTTGGCGGTCCCTACGGCATCATCAGGCAGACTGAATTTTTTGCCTATTCCGAAAAAGACCGGGAAGCTATCCGGCGCTGTCAGGATCTGGGCCTGCGCTTCCCTGAGATAACAACCTGGATTCGCGCTTCCAAAGAGGATTTCAAACTGGTCCGGGACCTTGGCATCCGCGAAACCGGTATCCTCGTCAGCTGCAGTGACTATCACATCTTCAAGAAGATGCACCTGACACGCAGCGAGGCAATGCGCAAATATCTGGATACTGTCGCTCTCGCTTTTGAATCCGGCGTCATGCCCCGCTGTCATCTGGAAGACATTACCCGTGCTGATTTTTACGGCTTTGTTGTTCCATTCGTCTGTGAACTGATGAAGATGAGCCGGGATGCAGGTATTCCGGTCCGGATTCGTGCCTGTGATACCATGGGATACGGTGTCCCTTATCCGGAGGTAGCCCTTCCGCGTTCCGTTCCGGGCATCGTCTACGGTCTGCAGCACTATGCGGATGTTGACAGCAATCTGCTCGAGTGGCATGGTCACAACGACTTCTATAAAGCTGTTTCAAATGCCAGCACGGCCTGGCTGTATGGTGCCAGTGCCGTCAACTGCACGCTCCTGGGTATTGGCGAACGCACCGGCAATGTGCCCCTTGAGGCCATGTGCATGGAATATGCTTCCCTGCGTGGTTCGCTTGACGGCATGGATCCCACTGTCATTACGGAAATTGCAGAATACTACAAGAATGTTATCGGCTATGATATTCCGCCCATGACACCGTTTGTCGGACGCTGCTTCAATCAGACCCGCGCCGGCATTCACGCGGATGGCCTCATGAAAGACGAGGAAATCTACAACATCTTTAACACGCGCAAGATTCTGAATCGCCCCGCAACCGTCATGATCGGACAGAACAGCGGTCTTGCCGGCATTGCCTACTGGATCAACAGCAACTACATGCTGGAAGGAGAAGAAGCAGTCGCCAAGCAGGATCCGCTGGTTGTGGAACTCAAGGCATGGATTGATGCACAGTACGCAGCAGGGCGTGTTGCCTCCATGAGCATCCAGGAACTTGAAACTAAAATTGAGGCCCTGACAGACGGTCGGCTGGCCAAAGTATAAGGAGGACGGAATATGGAACCGATTGGCAACCGTTCCCATCAGATGCTGTCTCTTGCGGATCAGGTTTTTGAACGTCTTGAAAATGCAATTCTGAGCGGTACCTATGAACGGAATGAAATACTGACTGAATCCCGTCTCAGCGAACAGCTTGATGTGTCCAGATCTCCCATCCGCGACGCCCTCAAGCGTCTCAACATGGAGCATCTGGTTGAAATGACGCCCCGTGGCGCAAAGGTTATCGGCATTCTGCCTGAGGATATTGAAGACATCTATGAAATCCGTCTCCGTGTCGAGGGCATGGTCGTCGCCAAAGCTGCCCAAAACATGACAGACGATGACATCCGTCTGCTCAAGGAAACCCTGGACCTGCAGGAATTCTACACACAGAAAGTAGAACCGGACCTCATTAAGAATATGGACAGCCGTTTCCATCAGATTATCTATCAGCACTGTGGAAGTACAACCTTTATGGATATGCTCGAACCCCTGCACAGGAAAATCATGAAATACCGGCGTGTTTCCATTTCCGTACCAGCCCGTGCCACACAGTCTCTTGAGGAGCACCGGGCTATTTATGAAGCCATTGCCGCACGGGATGCCGCAAAGGCTGAGGAACTGACCCTGATTCACATTGCCCATGCGCGCGACAGCATTCTGAACCGCGCCTGATGCATCCGGGCAACAGAAGGCGGCAATCCCTATCGGCTGGCCGGGCAGCCTCAGTGCTGCCAAAGAACAAACTGTTGCCATTATTAGGAGGATAAACATATGGCAGATCATGCCGCACTTCTCTCACAATTCGAGAAGCTTCTCAACGCTCAGGCAGAACGGGCACAGCGTCTCAGCGAGGCCGTTCCCTTTGACTTTACCCAGCGTCCCCTGACCATCGGCCTGATTCCCGGGGACGGCATCGGCCCCATTATCATGAAAAGTGCCCAGGCAGTCCTGAACACACTGCTCGAAAAGGAAATCAGCAGCGGGGAGATTACGCTGCGTCCTATTGAGGGACTGACCATCGAAAACCGTCTGGCAAGAAACGAGAGCATTCCCTCGGACGTGCTTGCCGAGATCAAGCAGTGCCCCGTACTCCTCAAAGGTCCTACGACCACGCCTACAGGCGGTACCATGACCAGCGCCAATGTCACCCTGCGCAAGGAACTGGACCTGTTCTCCAACGTAAGACCGGTACGGGTTGAATCCGAAGGAATTGACTGGACTTTTTTCCGTGAGAATACCGAGGGTGAATATACGCTTGGCAGCAGCGGTATTGAAATCGACGGCCTTATGACCATGGATTTCAAGGTCACTACCGTTGCCGGTACACGCCGGATTGCAAAAGCTGCGTATGATTTTGCCCGTGCAACCGGCCGCACGCATGTTGCCATTGTCACAAAAGCCAACATTATGAAAAAAACAGATGGCCTGTTTTCAAAGATCTGTCATGAGGTTGCATCGGAATATCCGGAAATCACAACAGAGGAGTACTTTGTCGACATCATGTCTGCAAACCTCGTCAATCCGCAGATCCGCAGCAAATTCCAGGTCATTCTCGCACCAAATCTGTATGGTGACATTCTGACCGACGAAGCTGCCCAGATTCAGGGCGGCGTCGGCACTGCAGGCAGTGCCAACACTGGAAGCCGTTATGCGATGTTTGAAGCCATTCACGGCTCTGCACCCCGAATGTTAGAAGAGGGCCTCGGTGATTATGCCAGCCCTGAAAGCATTCTCCAGGCTGCTGCCATGATGCTTGATCATATCGGCTGTGTAGGTCATGCGGAAAAGCTCCGTTCAGCCATAAACCGTGTAAAATCAGATGGAATCATCGTGGATGGCACGCGTTCCGGCGCAACCTGTGCCGCCTTCTCAGATGCCCTGCTCGAAGAACTGAAACGCTGATTCAACAGGTCCGGCAAAACCGGACCTGTTTTTTCCTTGGCATGCCTTTATCCGGAGTCCTGCAGATCCTGCTGAATCGTGCGATGTACCGTCCAGGTATAACACCATTCCAAAGTGCATGCCGAATCCGTAAGGCATCCATTTTAACCACTTCCATATAATAATCCGCCTGACTGCAATCAATGGAATTTAGAAGTCAGTCCGCGGGAAAATCTCACCGCTGCCATCTGACCGACATTTATCACAAGTTCCTCTGAGACCGAAAAGCCCGGCGTCATGCAGCACGCCCCAGGAGGCCACTATGAAAACAAATGCACTGCTTTTCCTGCTCCTAGTCTGTATCTGTCTTTTCCTGCCCGTCTGCGCTGATTCTCCTGTCACCACTGTCATGATCTACCTGTGCGGCTCAGGTCTTGCGAACGATGCATGTGATGACCTCATAGAAATGGCAGAGGTAGAAGCAGGTGACACAATTAACCTTCTGGTTCTGGCTGGCGGCGTAGATGAGTGGCCTCTGGAAGATCTCGAGGGTGGTACCCGTAATCTCGCTTTAATCCGTGACGGCTACTTTGAGCTTATGGAAGACTGGGGCAGCAAGTCCATGGGCAGTGAAGAAAGTCTGCTGGAATTTCTCCGATATGGAATGACGGAATATCCATCTGACCGTACAATCGTCATTCTGTGGAATCATGGAGCGGGTTCCGAAGGCGGACTGTGTTTTGACGACAGTTACGACGGCGACGGGCTTACACTTACAGAGATAGACAGCGCTCTGCATACGCTTTCCGCTGAGCAGCGTGATTTCCACATTGATATTTTCGGAGCGGATGCATGCCTCATGGCCACTTATGAAATGGCAGCCATGCTGTCTTTCTACAATATTGACTGCTATGTAGCCAGCGAAGAAACCGAACCGAGCCTGGGCTGGAATTATACACCATGGCTGAATGCCATTCTGGAAAATCCCGGAATTTCCAATGAGGAGCTCTGCAAATCCATCGCGCAAAGCTACATGAAAAGCACACTGCTGAATGATCCGGATGAGTTTGCAACAATCAGTGCTGTCCGGCTCAATTCGATCCGGGAACTTACCGGACATATGGAAAGCTTTGCCTCCAGCCTGTCTGAACAAATCCGCTCCGGAAGACTGGCCGATGTCCGCCGCGGCCGCAGCAGACTCTACACATTCGGCTCCTATCAAAATGGATGGGATATGGTAGACCTTGGTGCAGCGCTCGATCAGTATGCCACACTGGCTCCTGAAGAAACCGCTGCTGCCCGCCGCCTGCTGTCGCAGTCAGTCATCGTGAATCTGCACACCAAAAACCTCAGCGACTGCAGCGGACTCTCTGTCTATATTCCCCAGGATTCAACCGATGATTATGTGGATTTCCGGGATGGATTTAATCTTTCACATTATCTACCCAACTGGATCGCTTTCCTGGATGAATATGTCCATCAGGTGCAAAATGGTACACACGTCATCGCCAGTACCTCACCACAGCAGGTGCAACCGACATCAGGACTTCTGTCATCCCTCCTCGCAGAAACACCTGTCCTGAGTTGGGATGCGCTCTCAGGTTCCTATGAGACTTCACCGGAACCCAGCGGCGAACAAATTGAAACCTCTGACGGAAAATACGGATTTACCACCGTTGTTTCCAAAGAAGACCTTCAGTATCTTGACTATGTTGAAGGAATGCTGATGCTGGATATCAGTGATGAAGATGGCCTTTTCTACGTAGATTTCGGAGTCACGCAAAACAACCGCATCGACTGGCAGACAGGCCGCGTGCTCAGCCTCTTTGATGGCACTCTGCCCCTGCTTGATGGACAGATTGTACCACTTTATGATCAGACCCGCACAGAATATGGACGCAGGAGTCTGATTCCAGTCAAGCTCAACGGAGAATATACCTACCTGATTGCTGTCTTTGAAGGGAACAGCAAAGAGGGACGGATCATCGGTGCAAACGCCGGTTATGATGAAAACGGGCTTCCCATCCGCAATATGGATAAACTCAGCAGTGGAGATGTCATCATTCCGGTTTACACAATGTTCTACGGTGATCTGGACTCCGATGAAGATCTGGAGGAAACGGAATTTGAAGGCGATAAAATCATCTGGCGTGACGGTATGACGGTAACCTATGAAGACATGCAGGATGAAGATGAACCAATGGAAATTCTGTTCTGCTTCGCCTTCAATGACATCTTTGGCGATTACACGCTGAGTGACATGATCTCCTTTGAACTGTAACGCTCATGTCATAGCCGGCATTTTTGTCTGCAGCACTGTCTCCTTCCCGCCGCCGGCCATCAGAAACATTTTTCACAGTCGTCGGAACTGGACTGTATAATTTTCTTTCCATGACGCAGATATGACGTTTTCAGTCCCCCCCAGTTTTGCATTTTTATTCATCAATCTATGAATAATTTTTCATTTTGCTTGACACATACCCGTATTTGCGTATAATGAAACAACCCGATGGAACCAACTGCAAATAACAGATTGCTTTTTCTTTGAAAGGATCAGTCATGGCAAAGGTATTTATCGACGGCAGTGCCGGTACAACCGGTCTGCGTCTTACAGAACGTCTCGAAAATCATCCGGCCGTATCCCTCCTCACACTGCCTGAGGCACAGCGGAAGGATCCGCAGGCACGGCAGGATATTATGAATCAGGCTGATATCGTTTTTTTCTGTCTGCCGGATGCCGCTGCCATTGAGGCAGCCGGTCTGATTCAAAACCCTGATACATCCGTCATCGATACATCCACGGCACACCGTACTGCCGACGGCTGGGTCTATGGTTTTCCTGAACTGACCGGACAGCGGGATAAAATACGGTCAAGCCGACGGATTGCCAACCCAGGCTGTCATGCCAGCGGTGTCATTGCACTGCTGTATCCCCTGGTTTCAACGGGCATTGTTCAAAAGGACATCACGGTTTCCTGCACTTCACTGACCGGCTATTCCGGCGGTGGCAAAAAGATGATCGCCGAGTATGAAGATGACAACCGCAGTGCCCTGCTGAATGCACCCAGGCTATACGGGCTCACACAGTCCCATAAGCATCTTCCTGAAATCGAGAAAGTCTGCGGACTTTCATCTGCACCTGTCTTCTGTCCCATCGTCGCTCCATATTATGCCGGAATGGAAGTCATCATCGGTCTCACCGCCGGCCAGTCATCCGTTCCGCTCAGCCAGCTGCCTGAAATCTATCAGAGTTTCTACGCAGCCAGTCAGCTGATCCGGTTTAAAGCGGAGGCAGGTGAAAACGGCTTCATGTCCGCCTGTGCCTTTGCCGGACGTGATGACATGCAGATCACGGTTCAAGGCAATGATGCACGCGCAACACTGATCGCACGTTTTGACAATCTTGGCAAAGGCGCCTCCGGCGCTGCCATCCAGAATATGAACCTGCTTTTGGGCATTGATGAAACTACAGCCCTTCAATTTTAAAAAAGGAACGCTGTTTTTCCGCAGCCTGAAACAGGACATGAAATGATATTCCCTGACTTAAAGGAGATGGCCCAGCACCTTGTGCTGGTTTACCAAATAATGACAAATGCGATTGATACGGTGCCGAAAGCACGACTATGTCATTAAAGGAGACAACACATGTTCCAGTTTATTGACGGCGGCATTTGTGCCGCAAAAGGCTTTACCGCCTCCGGAATCCACTGCGGCATTCGGAAAAACCATACCAAGAAAGACCTCTCCCTGATCCTGAGCGAGGTCCCGGCAAATGCCGCCGCTGTCTATACAACCAACCTTGTTAAAGGCGCGCCCTTGCTCGTTACCAAATCACACCTCGCAGACGGCAGGGCGCAGGCCATCCTGTGCAACAGCGGAAACGCAAACACCTGCAATGCCAACGGCATCGAAATTGCCGAAGCCATGAGTACATTACTGGCAGACGAACTCCATCTGAACCCAAATGATGTCGTTATCGCCTCAACCGGCGTCATCGGTCAGCCTCTGGATATTGCACCCATTAAAGCAGGCATTCCTGCGCTTATTGCAGCACTTTCCCCGGATGGATGCACAGATGCTGCAGAAGGAATCATGACGACGGACACTGTCCGCAAAGAGGTCGCTGTTTCTTTCGAACTTGGCGGCAAAACCTGCCATATCGGTGGTATCGCAAAGGGCAGCGGCATGATTCATCCAAATATGGCCACCATGCTTGTCTTCCTGACAACCGATGCAGCCGTTTCTCCTGCCCTCCTGCAGAAAGCAATTTCAAACGATGTCGCCAATACGTTTAACATGGTCAGCGTGGATGGAGACACCTCCACCAATGATATGCTCGTCCTTCTGGCTAACGGCCTTGCCGGGAATACGGAAATCAATACGGAAAATGAGGATTACAGCATTTTCATGCAGGCACTCAACACAGTCACCGTAGCACTGTGCCGCATGATTGCCGGAGACGGCGAAGGCGCCACCAAACTGCTTGAATGCAAAGTCAGCGGTGCCAAAGATCTGGCAACTGCAAAAACAGTAGCCAAATCCGTCATCACTTCCTCCCTTCTCAAAGCCGCCATGTTTGGTGCAGATGCAAACTGGGGCCGCGTGCTTTGTGCGATCGGCTACAGCGGTGCCGATGTGGATGTCTCAAAAATTGATGTCAGCTTCAGAAGCTCCGCCGGTGAAATTCTGGTCTGCCAGAATGGCAGTGGTGTTCCTTTCTCTGAGGAACTTGCAAAAACCATACTGCTGGAGCACGACATTGAGATCCTTGTCGGCCTGAACAGCGGTGAAGCTGCAAGCTGCGCATGGGGCTGTGATCTTACTTACGATTATGTAAAGATCAACGGCGATTACAGAACCTGAGGTGATATCATGACTGTTTCTTTTTCAAATGCAGAGCGTGCAGAAGTTCTTACACAGGCGCTTCCCTATATCCGTCAGTATACCGGTAAAATCGTCGTCATAAAGTATGGCGGAAACGCAATGATCAATGAAGCGCTTAAGCAGCAGGTGATGGAAGACATTGTTCTGCTGAGGCTCATTGGTGTCAACGTGGTCCTGGTTCACGGCGGAGGACCTGAAATCAGCGAGATGATGTCAAAGCTCGGCAAGGAATCCGTCTTTGTAGACGGGCTGCGTGTCACAGACCGTGAAACAGTGGATATCGTCCAGATGGTGCTTGCAGGCAAGATCAACAAAACGCTGGTCAACCTTCTGCAGATGAAAGGTGGACAGGCCATAGGTCTCAGCGGCATGGACGGGCGCCTGATTGAAGCCTCCATTAAAGATGAGCGCCTCGGTTATGTGGGACAGATTACCAAGATCAATATCTCTCCGGTACGTGATCTTCTCGACAGAGGATATATTCCTGTCATTTCCACACTCGGATGTGATAAAGATGGAAATACCTACAACATCAACGGCGATACCGCGGCAGCCTATATTGCCGGTGCCCTGAAAGCCGAACGTATGATCCTCATGACTGACATTGCGGGCATCCTGAAAGACCGTAATGACCCTGCCTCCCTGATTGCGCAGGTAACACCGGAGGAAATTGAATCACTGAAAAAAGAAGGTGTGATCAGCGGCGGCATGATTCCAAAGGTCGAATGCTGTCAGGAGGCAATCCGTGCCGGTGTTCACAATGTGATCATCATGGACGGGCGCATTCCCCATTCCATTCTTATGGAACTTCTTACGGATGAAGGTGCCGGTACCATGGTTACAGGAGGGAACGCATGAGTAATATTCAAACAGTTGACAAGACCTATGTTGCGGGCACATATAACCGTTTTCCGGTTGAAATTGTAAAGGGATCCGGTTCGGTTGTGTATGATACTGACGGAAAACGCTACATTGATATGGGTTCCGGTATCGGCGTCACTTCATTCGGCATTGCGGATCCCATCTGGCAGAAAGCCGTCACTGACCAGATCAGCAAGGTCCAGCACATGTCCAACCTCTATTACACTGAGCCCTGTGCCCGTCTTGCCGAAATGCTGTGTACACGGACCGGAATGGATAAAGTGTTCTTCTCAAATTCCGGTGCTGAGGCCAATGAATGCGCCATTAAAGTCGCCAGAAAATACCAGGCGGAACACAAAGGCAGTGACTGTTTTACCATTGTTACCCTGAACAACAGTTTCCACGGCCGTACGCTGACCACCCTGGCTGCCACCGGTCAGGCACATTATCATGAGCTGTTTCAGCCTCTTACGCCCGGTTTCATGTCCGTTGATCCAGACCAGGTTGTAAATCTTCCCAATCCCGGGCAGATTGCTGCAATCATGATTGAGTGTATTCAGGGCGAGGGCGGCGTCATTCCCCTTGACCAGAATGTTGTCAGTCAGATAACAGCTTATGCGAAGCAGCATGATATTCTCCTCATTGTTGATGAGGTTCAGACTGGAAACGGACGTACCGGCAAGCTCTATGCCTATATGAACTATAATCTTGCTCCGGATATCGTCTCAACCGCTAAAGGACTTGCGGGTGGTCTCCCGCTCGGTGCAACACTGCTCAGCGAACGCGTCAGTGGCACGCTTGGATTTGGCGACCATGGTTCCACCTTCGGTGGAAACCCGGTTTCATGCGCAGCAGCACTCTCCATTTTGTCCCGTATTGACGCGCCTCTCCTTGAGTCCGTTCAGCAGAAGGGCAGCATAATAAAAGCAGCGCTTTGCCAGACAGATGGTGTTGAGGACGTCTCCGGAATGGGACTCATGATCGGCATCAAGTGCAAAAAGCCAGCTGCGGACGTTGTCAAGATG
The DNA here is from genome assembly GCA_017469025.1 of Clostridia bacterium. Lineage (GTDB taxonomy): Bacteria > Bacillota > Clostridia > Christensenellales > Aristaeellaceae > Ventricola. The sequence goes on along the minus strand of JAFUHD010000118.1, from coordinate 13,736 downwards.
GCCATGCAAAAAGGGGTGCTTTGTCTGACCGCAAAAGACAGGGTACGTCTTCTGCCTGCGCTTAACATTCCGGATGATGTTCTTGATGAAGCAATCGCTATCCTGAAAGCATGCATTTCTGCCTGAACCCTGGCAGACCGTGCCATGGTTCATCAGCTTATTTTCACATATCAGTATAAAAGGACGAACCGTCACTGACGGTTCGTCCTTCTTTGTTTTTTGTCCTCATAGAGTGCCTGATCTGCACTTGCCATCATCGACTCAAGCGTTGATCTTTCCTTCACCCTTTGTGTACAGGCACCCATACTGGCAGAAATCAGGTATGGTTTTTCTCCAGCCAAATGCCTTGCTGTTTTCTCTATTCTCATACGGAACGGTTCAATGCTGTCCGGTTTGCTCTCCATAAACACCGCAAGCGCAAATTCATCTCCGCCATATCTGGCACAGGCACCGTGCCCGGCGTCTTCGACTTCCTGCTGCAGTGCCCTGGCAATACACTGAATGGCAAAGTCTCCCTCAGCATGTCCAAACTGGTCGTTCATCATTTTCAGATAATCCAGATCGATCGAGACCAGAACCAGATATCTGTCCTGCAGTTCCGGTATTCTGGTCAGGTTGTCCAGTGCCTGCTGGAATCCGCGGCGGTTATACAGACCTGTCAGGAAATCATGTTCTGCAAGTTCGCGGATTGCGGTGTTTGCCTGATTCAGGCGCCGGTTATTGAACACAGAACTGAGCACGGACGACATAAACACAGCCTGTTCTTCAAAACGCTGCTCTTCACGCAGGCCAAAGTGATGGAATCCGCTGACTATATATCCCATGGTTTCATCTGTCGTCTGAAGCAGATGTGCCAATACAATACTGATGCTCCTGTCCTCGACCACTGCTTCAAAATCCGGAATTGGTGCACCGCGCCAGGGAAATCTGTGACCGGACGTATAACTGCCTTCCGATCCGTGAAGAATGGTCTGTGCATATCTGCTGTCATCCTTGTCCAGAATGCAAATGCAGTAATACTGCTCCGGCCATTCAACGACCGCTTCGGGAAGAATTCTGACAAGTTCATCCATATCGTCTACCCGCATTGTTTTACGGATAAAGTGGCCCATTTCCCGGATATGATGGGCATAGTCCTGGTTTTCAACGGTCATCACGCTTATGATGGAAGATGCGCTGACGTAGTCCTGCTGCTGACAGCCGCAGGACTGCCTTCTCTCAATCAGAAACGGCAGAGGCCAGTATTCAGTCTTTCCGACATCCTTTTGCCCCCATGAATCGATCCGCCTGAAGACGTCTTTCATGACCGTCTCGAAATCAGGTTTAGCAGTTGTTATATTGGGAAGATGTCTCTCACTCTGCATGATTCCGTCAAAGCCACTGATCTTCACCTGTTCCGGAACGGCAACTCCGAGTTCATTCAGATAATTGCACACGGCAACAGCCATGGCATCATTCACGCAGATAAAAGCCTCCGGCATCTTTCCGCCCCGTGCGAAATACCGCCTCAGTGCCCGTTTGGTCGGACCTTCCCAAAAATCTCCATAGATGATCCGGCTGTCCGTAAGTTCCCGGCCATATTCCTTCATGACATTCCGGCAGACCTCTATCCGTTCTTCCGAATAGGCATTCCCCCGAATGCAGGCAACCATGACAATGTCACGGCAGTGATGATAGTCCACCATATGCCGCACAATCTGTTCAAAGCCAGAGCGGTACTCATACTTGAGATTAATGCATCCCTCATATATCCGCTCAAGCATAAATACCGGAATCCCTTTTGTCTGTGCCATCCTGATGATCGTACGGTTAATATGATCCTCACGAATCATTTCACCCATCAGAATAACACCGGAAAGATTCCGTATCTCAAAGAGTGACATGAATTCCCTGAGGCCGTCATCTCCCCTGGCAACAACAATGCTTCTGTCGAAAGTGATGCATACCGGCAGATAATCCCAGTCTCTTGCTTCATGGATCAGACTGGTCAAAACCATATTCAGGTTTTCCTCGTCTTCCCACGATGCACATACAGCGATAACTCCGCGTTCTTTTTTCATCATCAGCCTCCCTCATTATGCCTAAACATTATCACTTTCGGGATTTTTCGTCAATTTTATCATCCATTAAATTGCATGCATTTTTACACTGACAGCACATTTATTAAACAATCTGCAAAACATGCCGTTCCTGTTGTTTTCCAAGACGGTCATCTTTTATCGAATTGTTTTACAATGTCAGGTTGCATCTGCAGAAGACAGGTTAAAAATACAAAGCGGGAGACTTTCAACGTTCCATATCTGTTGCGCTGACTGTCTCCCGCATTCATTGTAAACCGTTCCGGAGAAAGTTCCGAAACGTTTACCTGACTGTTTTTACCTGGGCATGCATGCCGAATCTTATAGGCAGATTCGTTTCAAAATTAACAACAACCTCATACTCAGCATTTTTGCTGTTTTCATCATCCGAGATCGCGCGGGAGGCAATCCGCTCAATGGTGCCCTTGATCCACTGATCCGGGAATGCATCAAACTCTATCTCAACATCATCACCGGCATTCACCTCGGCCAGATCCATTTCCTGAATGCTGGCAACGACGCGCATGGCATCCTCCGGCCATATTTCAGCCACTGCCTGATTCTTGTCAATGTGGTCTCCCTGCTCAACTGAAATTCTGGAAATGACACCATCTGTAGTTGCGCCAACGGTATTTCCGGTGGAAATTAGGCCGTTAAATGTACCGTCAAGTGTTTCAAACAACGGATCTCCCGCTTCAACATGTGCACCATTTTCCGCCAGAAGCGAAACAATACTGCCCTCACCGGTATATTTGACGGAATCTGTCCGGCTAAGACTGCCCCGGCCGATACGCGTCGTATAGTCATGATCAGCTGCCTGATAAATGTTCAGGGAATCACCAAGTTCAAAATTTCCCTGAAGAACGCGCACTTTGTAGTTCCGTCCATCGACATCATAGACCTGTCCGATGCCGCTCTCTTTCTTGTTTCCCTCTGTCTGAACCAGATAGACAATGATGCCCGAACGGACCATTTTGTTCTCGTTGTCATCATATGCCTGGGTCGTGCTGGTAGATATCATATACCGGCTGTCCGGATCAATGACAGCTACAGCACCATACAGTTCTGAGACAGCTTCCGTACGTTCCCCGGGATTCCCATAAAAAGCAACCCGTCCCGGCTGGTCTGCATAGACCACTGTCGTCTGCAGTGTCAGAAGCGTCATACCGCTTTCAATTGTATCGCCTTCCCGTACATCTATGCTCTTAACGGTTCCGCCAATCGGCGCCAGGACAGTCTCTGTCCTGAGTGCTTTGGCCGTACCATCCATATAAACCGGCGCTCCAAACGCACTGCTGCAAAGCAATACCAGGCTCAGCGCCATCAGCAGCACGGCTATTCCTTTTCGATTCATTGTCAGCCTCCATTATGACATATTTGTGCTTTCGGCACCATATCAATCTCAAATGTCATTTTTTTGACACACCAGCGTGAATGGCCGGACAGTTTCCTTCTTATGGTTATGCTGCCCTGAGGGCATCTATCGGGTTCAGTTTGGATGCCTTTCTGGCCGGTGCCCATCCAAACACCAGTCCGACCAGGGCTGAAAAACCAACACCCAGGACAATGGCATTCCATGAAAGCACAAATGTAATATCCATTGCATTGCAGAGCATGATTGAAATACTGACACCAAGCACAGCACCGATCGTTCCGCCCAGAACAGACAGAATAAACGCCTCAATAAGGAACTGCATCTGTATCATGTTTGGTTCAGCACCAAGTGCTTTCCGCAGACCAATTTCCATTGTACGTTCGGTAACAGAAACCAGCATCATATTCATGATGCCGATACCGCCGACCAGCAGTGAAATACCGGCTATGCCTGCCAGCATGGTTGTCATCATCCCGGTAATCGTATTGAGGGAGTCCATCAGAACCGACATATTGATGACCGTAAACGTATCGTCATCCCGTCCATTGAAGATGCGCTTCAGCGTTTCCTTCGTGAGTTCTATGGTATCACTCTGCTTTTCCGTGTCTGCCACATAAATCTCAATGGATTTGATATAAGCAGTCCCGCTCATCCGCATAGCCGTTGTATAAGGCACAATGCACTTTTCATTGTCATTGTTTCCCATCGCCTGCGTCATGACATCATTGTCATTCTCCGTAGAGAGAATGCCAATAATCGTGAATGTATGCCCGTCCAGTGAGAGTGTTTCCCCCAGCGGATCATGGCCATAAAACAGCTGTTCCTGAAGTCCCTCCGAAATCAGACAGACGCGTGCATACTGTGCCTCATCAAGCACACTGATACCGCGGCCTCTGGCAATCATATTTTCATTGTGCTTGAAATATACGGTATTGCGGCCTTCCATCGTAACTTCATCAGACCAGTTTCCGCCATGGCGTGCCACAACGTCGCTCTGCATGGAAACAGAAATCCCGGTCACATTATCCATCTGACGAAGCGTCTCGAGGTCTGCCGAAGTCAGTCCCGGTCGCAGTTCTGTTCCATTTGCACTGACACTGAATTTGCCGGTTCCCATGGCCGCAAACTGGCTGGTAATTTCGCCTGTCACTCCACTGACCGTCGTGATCATGGCAATAACTGCCGCAACACCGATGATGATGCCCAGAATTGTGAGGAATGTCCGCATCTTGTTGCTGAGAATATTGGTGACGGACATCCGGACATTCTCATGAAACATCCCGAGGCGGGCTTTAATCATACTCACTTACCCCCTCGCTTAGAACGCCATCCAGAATGTTCACGATACGCTTTGCATGACTGGCAATGGAGAGGTCATGCGTGATCATGATTACAGTTCTGCCTTCATCATTGAGTTCATGGAACAGCTCCATTACCTGTTTGCCCGTCGCCTGATCCAGCGCGCCAGTCGGTTCATCCGCAAGAAGCAGCGTCGGATTTGTCGCCAGTGCACGCGCAATGGCAACACGCTGCTGCTGGCCACCGGACAGCTGATTCGGATAATGATGCATTCGGTCACCAAGACCGACACGGATCAGCATTTTCCGTGCAAGCTTCTGCCGTTCCGAATGGCTGATGCCCGCATAGATCAGCGGCAGTTCCACATTCTCCATGGCATCCAGTCTCGGCAGAAGCTGAAACTGCTGAAAAATGAATCCAATCTCGTGACATCTGATCTGGGCCAGTTCATGCTGATCCAGCTGTCCGATACTGCGGTCCTTTAGAATATACTCTCCGCTGGTCGGTGTATCCAGACATCCTATGATATTCATCATGGTCGATTTTCCGGAACCGGATGGTCCCAGAATCGACAGAAATTCTCCTTCCTGAATGTCAAGATTGACGTGTTTGAGCACGACCTGGTCTTCCTCACCGACATGATAGGTCTTGACAATATCACGCATTGAAAAATACGTTGCCATGCTCATCTCACCGACCCCTGTTCATGCGGTTTCCGCCAAAGGCACGCATCAGATCCTCAAAACTGGTATCACGGCCTACATAATAGACTGTATCTCCAGCGGAGAGACCAGATTTTATTTCAACCATGATGCCGTCTGTCAGACCTGTATCCACCTGACGCATCGTCTCTCCACCGTGTCCATCCGAAACCAGTACATATGCCTCATTTGCATCAGTAAACTGCAATGCCTGAGCATGAATCTTTACCACATTTTTGGCTGACTGCTTGACCAGCACTGCCTCTACCTGCATGCCAGGCAGAATTCCCGGAATGGTTTCCAGCTGAACAGTAGCGGTGTAATAGGCAATTTGTCCACTGGTATCCGCCTGCTTGTTAAGACCGGTTATGCTCCCTTCGCTAACCCTGTCGAGTGCTGTTATGCTGACGCTGACCGGCATGCCGATCGAAACAGCTTCCACATCATACTCATCTATGGAAATTTCAACTTCAAGCCGTTCAAGATCTGTAACCGTCGCCAGTACCTGGTCACTTTCAACATAGTCTCCCTTATGAACAGGCAGCGCTATGATCTCTCCGGCAATATCGGCTTTATATGTTGTGCCGTCCTCCATCCGGATCATCCGTTCACCCTTGCTTACGGACTGGTTGGATTCCACATATACATCACGGATCGTACCCGCCGCTTCGGCATGAATCGTTTCAGAGTTCGGTGCTGTAATTTCACCGGTAAAACTGTACGTCACATCCACATTGCCGACAACAGCGGTCTCTTCCTTATAATCAACTGTCTGACGGTTCTGACTCCGGTAGATAAATACCCCTGCTGCTGCCAGCAGCACGAGAATGATCAGGAGCGCAAATTTGCCTTTGCCGCCTCTTCTTTTCCCTGCCATGAAAGTTCCTTTCTGACTGTTCCTCAATTGATAAGTTACGCTATTATAATTCATTCCGTCAAAAATGAACAGCAGAACCTGCCGCGGGTCAGTCTGTCCCCTGTCCGTCTGGTACTGTGTTCTGTTCTGCAGTGCCGTCAGATTCTGCGCTCAGGCGTTCCCTGGCTTCCTCACTGCCGAGTTCTGCCGCACGGGTATACCAGTCAAGCGCGGCACTTTTAACCCCGTACTGATGTTCAAGACACCATCCCGTCATATACATTGCCTGAGGATCTCCGTTTTCTGCCGCGCGTCTGTACCAGAGATAGGCATCCTCCGGACTCTCCTGTGTTCCAAAGCCATACTGATACATCATTCCAAGATTGTACATGCCATCATGGTCGCCTGTCTGCGCAAGTTTCTGCATCCAGGCAAATGCCTGCGACGGGTCTTTTTCAGTTCCAACTCCGAACAGATAGCATCCTGCCGCTTTCTGCATGCTCAGCAGGCTGCCTTGTTCAGCAGATTTCAGATAGTATTCAAGTGCAAGTGCTTCATTCTGCTCAACACCAGTTCCATTTTCATAGCAGATCCCGATATCCAGCATTCCCTCCGGATTTCCTGCATCAGCAGACTTCAGATACCATTCAGCCATTTGAGCCTCATCTGCCTCAACGCCTTCCCCTGCCGCATAACAGTTGCCCACGGCTGCCATGGCAGTCGCATCACCATTCTCAGCAGCACGCAGGAACCACTCAAATGCTGCTGTCAGATCCTGCTCTATTCCCCAGCCATGACGATAGCAGTCAGCCAGATAAATCATAGCCTGCGTGTTTCCTGCCTCAGCAGAGATTCTGAGATTCTCAACATCCTCCCCGTCCAGCTGGTCCGCCTGGATTGTTCCAATAATTGCTGCACCATAAAGATTGTATGACAACACCTCATTCTGCCTTGAAATCTGCCAGTTATGCCATAAAAGTCCGCCTACAACAGCTATGACGGCTGCTGACAGTCCACCTGCAGTCAGCAGCGTCCTCTGTCTTCTCTGCCTGGCGCGGTTGACCAGCCGGTCAAAACGGACATCCAGCAGTATGGCTGTCAGACGCAGGAAGGCCTTCTGTCTGCCAAGCTCCTGTACATTCGCACCCAGCAGATGCTTGTCCGGCAGGTTTCTCAGTTTCTCATGATAGCATTCAAGTTCTGATCGGTCGCTTTCCGGTTCACCGGCTACCACAAACGGAATGATCTCTGTTTCCCTTCCAAGTTTCTTGAAATAACGAATTTCAGCTCCTACCCACTTGGATCTGGCACTGTCCGGAGAGCATATGACAATGAGACACCGTGCAGACTCCATCGCCCTCTGAAGCGATTCCTGCAGCTCAACGCCCGCCAGATCCGTCTGGTCACGAAAAACATGCAGATGCTTTCCCTTTTCACCGCGTGCCCGCCGGATTTCCTGCGGGAGCGGATACGTCTCCAGCTTGTGCTGCAGCCACCTTCCCCATTTCAGGTCCCTGTGGCTGTAACTGATAAATGCATCATAGACAAAGTCCATTGGTTACCCCATTTATGTTCAGTGTACATGTTTTTTCGGACATTATAAAAAGAATGTCCCATTGAATCAAGTCTTTCTGTGCATTATGGCATTCCCTGCAGCCGATTCACCGTTCAATGCAATAACAACAAAAAAATGAAACTGTATTCCGTCCTGATATTTACCCAGGAGATGGCGCGGCACGATGTGCCTGTTTTCAAAAAGCGGACAGCGGTACCCGCTGCACAGTCAAAACCTTAATCGTCACCTTCATAGGAGATGGCCCAGCATTTCATGCTGGTTTGTCAAATCATGACAACTGCGATTGATACGGTGCCGAAAGCACGACTATGTCATTAATGGAATGCATCTGCACTTCTTTATTTCGCGCAAATAAGCGCCTGTTCTCATTGCTGCTCTCACCAGCAGATTGTCACCGCATTACTTGACCGGCAGGACGGAATCCATTAAAATGTCAAATAGAATGAGGGGATTGACAATTTGTAAAACAATGCGTTTCTTATGAAACAGAAACAGGAGGAATCACATGGCGCGTTTTGATATTGCTATCATCGGCACAGGTCCCGGCGGTGTATCCGCTGCAATCACATCCAAGATCCGGAACAAAACTGTTCTTCTGATCGGCAGTCCGTCTCTCAGTTCAAAGCTGCAGAAGGCACACGCAATATATAATTATCCAGGTTTCCCCGGCGTCTCCGGCCAGGCTCTGGCGGACGCCCTTAAAGCGCATCTTGACAGCATGGACATTGCGATAACAGAAGACAGAATCGCTAGTATTTATGCAATGGGCGACTATTTTGCACTTCAGGGCGGAAAAGAGATCTATGAGGCATCCACGGTCATTCTGGGCTCAGGTGTGGTAGCAGGCAAACCTTTGCCCGGTGAGGAAACGCTGCTCGGGCGCGGTGTCAGCTACTGTGCAACCTGTGACGCACCGCTGTATCGCGGAAAAACCGCCGCGGTCGTCGGGTACAGCCGCACTGAAGAAGCAGAAGCACGTTTTCTGTCTGAAATCTGCAGCGAAGTACTCTATTTCCCCATGTACCGCGATACGCCCGATCTTCCGGACAGTGTACGCATCATCAGCGAACCTGTTACAGGCATAGATGAACAGGACGGAAAACGCCGCGTCCTGACAAAGACAGATGCCTATCCGGTTGACGGTGTCTTTGTCCTGCGCGAAAGCATCTCACCGGGCCAGCTCGTTCCAGGACTTGAGCTGGACGGCAGCTTCATCAAGGTGGACCGTACAATGTCAACCAATATTCCCGGCTGTTTCGCCTGTGGCGATGTAACCGGTCAGCCCTTCCAGTATATCAAGGCCGCAGGTGAGGGGAATATCGCAGCCCTTTCCGCAGTTGCCTATCTGGATAAGAAATAGATTTAAGCCGGCAGACTGCTGCTGACTGTCAAAAGGACCTGGTGCATTGTACCAGCCAGGCAAATATCAGGGTGCAGTATTCAGGCGCTGAGCAGCCTGCGCACTGCACCCGCTTGTCAGCCAGTTCAGATAGAGTCCAGCATGCCGAAGAGATAGCCCATCACTGTGTACTGGTCTGCCAAACAATGGCATCTGCTACTGATACGATGCCGAAAGCAAAACTATGTCATAGAGGAGGTTTTCCATGCCTTTTTGCCCAAACTGCGGGACACAGGTTTCCGCTGACGCCAATTTCTGTCCAAACTGCGGTTCAAAGCAGACCGCTGTAACTCAGCCGGTAAATACCGTCATGCCGGATGCAATATACCGGGTCATCCTGGTTGATAAAGGGGACTGCACCAAAGCGCTGGCAAAGGAAGTTCTGCGCGATCTTATCGGTTATACGCTTACCAATGCCGGTGCTCTTGTAGATGCCATGCCGGTTGAAATTGCACGCAATCTTACCCGGGATCAGGCTGTATATGTCTCTCAGGTACTGACAGACTACGGCATGAACACAGCAATCTCTGACAATAAGAACGCCTATGTCGATTTCAGCCGCTATGCTGCCCGCTCCATATTCAGCGATTCCGGTGCCTTCCTTACAGATGCCGCTGCAGTTCTCGGTACACTCAGTGCACTGAATCAGGTTACCAGTATCACCCGCTGGTCCCAGCCAAATCCGTTTTCTTTCCTTTTCCGCACGGAAAAGCGTCGTACCCCGCCGCCAAAGACCACATGGTCTTCCATTTTCGGCACCAGGAATGTCACGCCGCCCCCGCCAAAACCAGCTCCGAAACCGGCAGCCCGGCCAGCGCCAAAACCACAGCATGCGCCCGTGATTCACGGTCAGCCGTCGCCTGCGCCAAAGCCGCCGGTGCCAAATCCACCCGTCCGAAATCCAGGGCTGGGAAGCAGGGCACAGGAGCCGCCCAGGAAACACACTGCACCAGTCACCGGTGCCAGCCGGAGCTTTGGACCAAATAATGGTCCCCGCCGTCCTTAAGGACCTGTCTGCTCGTTGTGCGGAAAATGTCCGATAAACTTTTTTGGAAATGACTATTGACAATTTGTTTACGGACTGATATAGTTTCCTCAATCAAACCGCTGAGGGAAGAGGAGTAGACGATGTTTCCCCTGTTCAAGAGAGCCGCCGGCGCTGGGAATGCGGCACAGGGACATTGTTGAATGGGCTTCCTGAGGGCTCTGTCAACAGGTACGGCCTTATTAGACAGAGACGGGACGCAGACCCGTTATCAGGCTGCACCGTATGTCAGTACGGGATAAGCGGGCTTCGGCCAATATGAGTGGCACCACGGAAAGATATTTTCCGCCTCATGTTTCAGATGAAACATGAGGCGTTTTTCTTTTCCACGTCCAGACGCTTACCCGTATACTTCCAATCCTATATTTTTATTTAATCAGGAGGTATACCCATGAAACGCTCTATCGCATTGTTTGTCGCTCTTGTTCTCGTTCTCTTGGCCACTTTTGCACTTGCCGAACAGTATACGGTCGGCATCGGTCAGTTTGCCGAACACGGTTCTCTTGACAACTGCCGCACAGGTTTTATTGATGGTCTCGCCCAGGAAGGCATTGTAGAGGGACAGAACCTCACCGTCATTTATGAGAATGCCCAGGCGGATATGGGCATCACACAGCAGATCGCCTCGCAGTTCGCCGCAAAGAACGTTGACCTGATGGTCGGTATCGCCACCCCGATGGCTCAGGCCTGCTACAATGCTGCTGACGGTAAAATTCCGGTCATTTTCAATGCCGTTTCCGATCCCGTTGCCAGCGGATTTGTGAATGCAGACGGCATCAATGCCGGCATGATCACCGGTGTTTCAGATGCACTGCCAGTTGCTGCCCAGCTCGCCACCATCCGTGTGATGCTGCCGGATGCCAAACGAATCGGCATTCTCTATACAACATCCGAAACAAACTCTGTTTCCACAATTGCCACTTATAAGTCTCTTTGTGGTGAATATGGATTCGAAATAGAAGAAATGGGCATTTCCACCTCTGCAGACATTCCGCTCGCGCTGGATGCACTGCTTCCAAAGGTCGACTGTCTTTCCAACCTGACCGATAATACTGTTGTACAGGCACTAGCCCTGGTCCTTGACAAAGCAAACACAGCCAAAAAGCCTGTCTTTGGTTCTGAAATAGAGCAGGTCAAAAACGGATGCATCGCCGCAGAAGGACTTGACTACGTTCAGCTGGGCAAACAGTGCGGTATCATGGCTGCTCTTGTACTGAAAGGTGAAGCATCTGCTGCAGACATTCCTTATCAAATTATCACCGAACCCAGTCTGTATGTAAATGAAGCTGTTCTGGCCAGCTTTGGCATCACACTTAACGAGGAACTGGCTGTCCGTGCACATGCCATCCAGTAACCTCTCCCTTCTTTGTCCCGAATATCATTAAGGCAGGGGCTTGAATGCCCCTGCCATCCGCTTATCATCACTTGTTGGAGGATCTGACTCATGGCTCAGGTTATCGGTGTACTCGAACAGGGATTTATCTATGCAATCCTGGCCCTGGGGGTTTACATTACATTCCGCATTTTGGATTTTCCGGATATGTCTGTAGATGCCACCTTTCCCCTGGGTGCTGCTGTGACGGCCATCATGATCTCTAACGGGTTTCATCCATGGCTTACACTTCCGGTTTCCATGATCTGCGGTGCTGCTGCCGGTGCCATTACCGGTCTCATACACGTAAAGCTGCACGTACGCGACCTGCTTTCCGGCATCATTGTAATGACCGGTCTGTACTCCATTAACCTGCATATTGCCGGTCGGGCAAATGTCCCCCTGTTCAACTTTGACACAATGTTTAAAAATACGTTTGTCTCCGGTCTGCCATCCGGCACTCAAGCGTATTTTCCTGTCATACTCCTGTTCCTGCTTGCACTGCTATGCAAGATTCTCATGGATCTGTATCTCTCCACCCGTTCCGGCTTTCTTCTTAAAGCCACCGGTGACAACCCAACCCTGGTTGCCTCTCTTGCCGAGGACAGCGGCAAGGTTAAGATCCTCGGACTGTCTATCGCAAATGCCCTGGTCGCCCTTTCCGGCTCCGTCATGTGCCAGTATCAGCGCTATTTTGATATTTCCATGGGAACCGGCACACTGGTCCTGGCCGTCGCTTCGGTTATCCTTGGCATGCAGCTTCTGCGCGGTCTTCGCCGCCTGAAGGCAACCTCCGCAGTGATCATCGGCTCAGTGCTTTACAAAGGCTGTGTGGCACTTGCCCTGTCCATGGGTCTTTCCCCATTCGACCTGAAACTCATTACAGCTGCCCTGCTCCTCATCATCATTGTGATTGGCGGCAAGAACAGGAAGGTGAAATACCATGCTTGAGCTGTCTAACATCGTAAAGATCTACCAGGGCGGCACTGTCAATGAAACCTGCCTGTTCGATCACTTCTCCCTTACCGTTCCGGATCACCAGTTTGTCTGTGTCATTGGCTCAAACGGTTCCGGAAAGACTTCTCTCCTGAACATCATCTGCGGCTCCATACCAATCGAAAACGGCACTGTAAAAATCAGTGGTAAAAACGTAACCCGGCTGCCGGAATACAAACGGCACCGGATCATCGGTCGTGTTTATCAGGACCCGTCGAAAGGAACGTGTCCGTCCATGACGATTCTTGAAAATATGTCCATGGCGGATAACAAAGGAAACCCTTTTGATCTTCATCGCTGCGTCAACCGGAAAAAAGCAGACAGGTATCGCGACATGCTTGCAGAGCTGGGACTCGGTCTGGAAGACAAAATGGGCATTAAGGTCGGAAATTTGTCCGGCGGCCAGCGTCAGGCCATGGCCATGGTCATGACAACCATGACACCGATTGAATTTCTCATTCTCGACGAACACACAGCAGCACTTGATCCGAAAACTGCAGAAATCATCATGCAGCTGACCGGACGGCTTGTCAGGGAGAAAAATCTGACAACCATCATGGTCACACACAATCTCCGCTATGCTGTTGAATACGGCGACCGCCTTCTCATGATGCATCAGGGACATTGTGAGCTGGATCTGTCCGGTCCCGAAAGACAGTCCCTGAAGGTTGAAGCGTTGCTTTCAAAGTTTAATGAAATCTCCATTGAATGTGGAAATTAGAGTCCGTATTGTTTAACAGATCTTTAATCGTTCCCGCACAAATGAGAAAAACCGCAGATATCAACTGATACCTGCGGTTTCATTATCTTCTCCTTTAATGACATAGTTGTGCTTTCGGCACCGTATAATAAGCAGTTGTCATTGTTTGACAAACCAGCACAAGGTGCTGGGCCATCTCCTTTAATGACATAGTTGTGCTTTCGGCACCGTATAATAAGCAGTTGTCATTGTTTGACAAACCAGCACAAGGTGCTGGGCCATCTCCTTTAATGACATAGTTGTGCTCTCGGCACCGTATAATAAGCAGTTGTCATTGTT
>JAFUHD010000117.1 GCA_017469025.1 Clostridia bacterium | reverse complement strand
ATACTGACGCGGCATGCTATCTTCCTCTCAATATAGTGTCACCATTTCGATAAGGATACACGAAACATGCATTAACGTCAAGCCTTTTATTTACGGGGTTCCTTGCTACATGGCGTTTACCTTTGACACACAATCGAAAGGAATAGTGTCACCATATTCCGGGATTTAGGATCAAATAATCCCTCCACAAACCACCGGTTTTGTCTGGCTGCTCCAAGTTGATTATAGCGGCAGTAACGAGTTATGGCAATATATCTTTGATGCCAATCAGGAAAATGTAATAATTGTAGGGGATCTGCCCAACTTGAGGTCAAAATTTCTGACATCAAGTTGAGATGATCTTCCATGTCCTATGCCAGCACCATTTCTGCGATCACGATCTCTTCCGCCCTCTGCCGGATGTTGTTCATCCTTCCGACCCACAGCATTTGGTCCATCGCCTTCATCTTCTCGTCAACGCCCTCGCTGTGCTGCATCTGCCGGATGATGACTTCCAGTCGGGCCTGAGCCTGATCATTCAGATCAGCCAGGTACTGATACAGCTTACCGGACAGGAACAGCCGGCTGTACAGTCCGGGCTTGTGCTCCCTCAGGTAGGCTTGGTGCATCCATCCCCATTTCCCGATGGGCCGATGATCATCCGGCCCAACAAGATCAGGGAAGTAGTAATCCCTGTGAAGCGTGTAGTGAATCCCATTTTCCGTGATTTCAGTCGGCAGTTTTTCCATGGCGTGCTCCTTTCTTGGTCGGTTCATATGGCTGAGCAGCTGTGCTGAGCGTGTGCGAAGCGCTCTGCGGTATCGGGTTTGTCTGGATTGTGCTTCTCCTTTCTGAGCAGTCTGTTTTTCCAACTACTCAGCCATATTATGGCTTAAACCTTAGCATCAAATGGTTTCAAACAGATGTACTCATTTGTAAACAACCAATTGCAATTATGTTCCGGTATTCTGCCTGTGGAAAGACAGGATTACGGATATTCTTCAATGATGCAGGTCTTTTTACGGAAGAGAATTCCATGGGCTACGTTTCCGATATAGTGATCATCAAGTATGTTTTCCCTGTACTGTTCGTCTCAGATATGCTGTACTGTTGACAATAGCAGCAGATGCAAGGCATTGGAGTATTCCAGTTACATGAAAACCTGACTGTGATTGAAACAGAAAAAACTGCTTCCCCCTGTGCCTGAGGAAGCAGTATCGATAAAGAAGGTCGCAGAAGTATCCTGTATCTGACGACAGTGGAATGATATCATCCTGTGCAGATGAAATACAAGTATCAGGTGAAAATCGGCCGGATTACAGGTGCATGGAATCAGGAATAATGAAAAACGGAAGATGATTGAAACAAAAAACCGCTTCCCCCTATGCCCGAGGAAGCAGTAAAGATAAGGTCACAGAAGTGTCCTGTATCTGACGACAAAGGAATGATAACATTCCGTGTTGATGAAATACAAGTATCAGGTGAAAATCGGCCGGATTACAGGTGCATGGAATCAGGAATAATGAAAAACGGAAGATGATTGTTTTTCAGTCCGTTCCAGACATCGGTGAAGAAGGAAACAATGTTGTCCTGGATATTCGCGAAAAGTCCTCGACAGCGTACCATACCGTGGTAAATACAGAGATGTGCCTTCCCATAGTGTGCCCCAGTCGTCGTTGAACTTTCGGGCCAAAATGTTCATCACAGCATTGAATGTGAGCCCCATTTCAGAGGCGATGCGGGTAGTTTCCTCCCGAACTCCATCATCCAGTCTAATTGTGCTTGTTGACATTCTTGAGCAGCTCTATTAATGACATAGTCGTGGTTTCGGCACCGTATCAATCGCAGTTGTCATTATTTGACAAACCAGCATGAAATGCTGGACCATCTCCATTCAACTGAAGTATATACCAAACAAAGCAATTTGCAAACACAAATGATAGTGTATTGTACTTTCTTCATTGTCCCCAGTGTGGGAGTGTGAAAAGTACGGTAAAAAGAACCGCTTTCTCATATGCCTGAGAAAGCAGTAACAAATGTTTCCCGGAAACACAAGACTCAGTTGATAATCGGACTGCGTACTGGTATGCAAAATGCCGGTTGCAAGCTGGTAGAAACTGGGCTGGTGTAAAAAAAGACTGCTTCCCTGTGCTTGGGGGAAGCAGTAACTATTAAGGAGATCATTAGACATGTGCCGTATCTAACGACGGGCGTATCATAACATGATCATAATTCAGAAAACAAGATGTAAGTGAAAATCGGCAGACAAAAGGGGTCTTCTCATCGCAATGGCGTCAACCAGTTTGTTAATAACTAACAAATATTAACGATTTTTTAGGCTGACTGACTGATGTTCAAAAGTTTGTTGTAATAAATAGCTAATAATTATAAAGTATTTTTTGTGGAATAATAGCTGATATTTCTTCTGATTTGCATTGACAGCACGCTTTTCTCTTGGTATACTAGCACTGAATAGTACTAGGGGGACATATGCCGACTATTGTATACACAGAAGGAAAGAACGGACAACGATATGCGTATGAGAGCACCAGCTATTGGGACAAGAATATCAAACGTCCAAGATCGAGGCGCACGTATCTTGGAAAAGTAGATGAAAATGGCAACATTCTGCCCAAGAAAACATACCGCAAGGAATCGTCCGATACTCCTGATTCCACCATTAACGAAGAATCCACGACCAATGATAACAGCGTTGTTCTGAATGAACGATTAAGTTCACTCGAAGAGCGTGTTTCAGCACTTGAAACGTGTCTGCAGCGCGTCACGGAATATACAGATCGATCTGTTTCCCGGATTATCAAGTTTGAAGCTGCTCTATCCGATGCACTGACCGAACTCAAAGAGGAGGATTCACTATGTCCATAGGAATGACCTTTCTATCCAGAAAGTGGTGTGCTTAGCTGACTTTCTTTTTTATCTGCATATAATGGAGCAGTTGTTGTATTCATCAGAAGTGTTCAAAGCTGCCCAAAAAACGCCTCGAGGATTTACACAAGTGAGGAAAATCACGTTGCAGGATGTGTTACTCTTCATGATTTTCCGTCATTTGAACACTCTAAATCAGGAGATTTCTGCTTTCTTTGGTGACTTGAACAGGGAACGTGTGTCCCGTCAAGCAATGTTCAAAGCAATGTTGAAAGTGAATCCTGCTGTATTTCGAGTACTGATTCGAGCTTTTTATGTGCAGTATGTGACAACGTATGAGTATTATAGGTTGTACGACGGATACTACTTGTTAGCTGTGGATGGATCCCACTTTGATTTGCCGTCAAGTGACGATGCCAGAAAGACCTTTGGCGGGCAAATCAACAAGAAAGGTCAGGACATCCATGATGTACCAACACCTCAGGCAAGGACATCCATGCTTTATGATGTGCTAAATCACGTTGTACTGGATTGTGTTGTACAACCATATGATGTCTCAGAGACAGATATGTTGTATCAACACCTTGAAGCTTGTAGGGATATCCTCCGTGGTAAGAAAGTAATCATTCTTGCTGACCGCTATTATGGAAGTGGTGAACTGTTCCTTTATTGCAAAAAGATGGGCTATTCCTTCGTTATCAGAGGAAAGGTCAATTTTTATAAGGAATTAACCAAAGATATCGAGCGAAGCAAAGTGATTACGCTTTCTTTTAATGATGCCTGGATAAAACGAATGAGAAATGAGACCTGTAAGCAGTATGCTGCGGAAATAGGCTATCAATGCGACGTCCGGGTAATTAAGAATACGTTTTCATATATGTTTGAAAATAAAGAAGAGTCTTCGGATGGAATCTATTATGTTTCTTCCGAACTCACTTCTATTACAGACAAAGAAGTTGTGAAAATTTACCATGGAAGACGTTGGAAAATCGAAACTGGTTATTTTAATCTTAAGAGTCATTTGGAAGCAGAAAACCTGAATTCCGGAATAGCCAGTATCATCGAATGCGAAACCTACGCGAAATATGTAGCACTAGTTCTGGGTGGTGTCATATTTAATGAAGCTACTGCGAAAGCGGAACATCCTTCTTCAGGCAAAACCGCATCATCTAATGAGCCACCTCCCGTTAATTCTTCAGAGACATCAGCATCTTCCGTTGGCAGAAGATCGCATTTCAGATCGCAAAACAAGTATACATACAAGATTAACATGAAGAACGTTCTGGATACCATGCGCCTGGATCCGTTTGTTCTTCGAAGCATCTCCAGAGCTCTCCCTCTCAGCAATCAGGAACTCTTGGATTTTCAAGAGCGTTTTATTCCAGGATGCCTCCTCGAGAAAGTTGCCATTCGGGAAGGGAGACATATACGGAGATGGAATCGTTGGAAGGGCTCATTGCCACGCCGGAAATTTCGTGTCGATGGAAGGCGCAATCCTCCCATCGACAGGTGTAAAACCGGAAACGGATATGTCACGCGAAAATGAGTCATACTGATCTACAGTGTAGCATACGGTATTTGTCCTCTGATTTTCCCTTAACCAGGCTGTCTTTCCAGCCTGGTTGTAAAAAAACTACAAACTGGTTGACGCCATTGGGGTCTTCTCATCGTTTTTATACGGGAAGATTTCCGGAGATGGGAAACTGCTCTCCGGTGTCTGTGGATACATCATGCCGGGTTCATTCTCAGGTGCATAAGAATCGCTGTATTGTGTTCCAACTCATTAATTACCTGGATGAGGCAGGCAGAAAATAAAACGTATGTTTCTGCTCTGGTTCACGGAGTTTCTGTATTTTGATTAACGCTGTTCCCAACGCTTTTTCATGGTAAAGGCAGCATCCTTTGGCTGACGCTGACGGGTAAACAGGCCTTTTTTATTGCCGTTGACGCGCATGATGCCCTGACCTGTCTGGAAATCAGTAAAGTTCCATGCCAGTTCACCCTGGACAAACGGATAGTGGTCAAATACACTGAAATTCATATCCATGTATTCACACTGATATTCCTGACTCCACATTACACTTGGCAGTTTGTGCAGGGATTCAAGCGTGTCAGTTCCGAATTCAGTGAAGACAAAGGGAACATCTGGTGCTTTGGCTGCCCACTGGTCCATTTCCTCAATGAACTGAGCTTCGGCATCCTTCAGATCTCCACCGCTGATATACCAGCCGTAATACCGGTTCAAACAGATGAAATCCATCATCGGCCAGCACTGGCAGCGGTCAGGACTGCTGGTTTTTTCAAGAACGCCGGTTACCGGACGATGCTGCGGATCCAGCTCTCTGGCGGTCTCAAACAGTGGGGCAAAGTAGTCGTGCGATGCGGCAGTAATGGTTTCAGCTTCATTAAAAATGCTCCATGCGATGACAGATGGATGGTTTTTATCACGCAGAATCATTTCCTCAATGGCAGCATGGTGGTTTTTCTGGAGCAGATCAACATCGGGACAGTCGCCAAAAAAGCCGTTCGATTTTCCTGCGCCTGCGGCCATAAAATTGGCAAAGCTGCGCATCATGCCCACACCGGGCACCTCATCAATAATCAGGAAACCTTCCTGATCTGCCATCTGATACCATTCTTCAGCATAGGGGTAATGGCTGGTGCGGAAACAGTTGGCACCAATCCACTTCATGCATTCAAAGTCACGCTTTGCTACAGCCCAGTTGAATCCGCGGCCGAGCATGTCGGAGTCCTCGTGCTTGCCGAAACCTTTCAGATAAACTGGCTGTCCGTTGACGAGAATGCTGTTCCCATCAATTTCAACAGTACGGATACCGACAGATGTGTCATAGCGATCGGTAACTTTACCATGCGTTTTAGTGAGAATGGTAAGGGTGTACAGATACGCATTGCGCACCTGCCAAAGGTGGGCATCTTTTACATACATCTCACCGCTGCTGCCGTCTGCAGTGGCTGCAATACTGCCGTCACGGTCTCTGAGGGTGATGCTCACTTCGCCATCTGCTTCAACAGAATATGAAATGACAGCATTCTTTCCATCCAGACGGTATGAGAGGCTGAAGTCATGAATATGTGCATCAGGCATCTGCAGGAACCAGACGCTGCGGTGAATACCGGAATAGTTGAAAAAGTCGAAATAGCCGCGGGCAAGTTTGGTTCCATCCGGTTTTACACTGACAGCACCGCAGGGAATGCTGGTTTCATTGAGCTCGTTATTTGCCAGCACGCTGAGGCGATTGCATCCGGTATGAATGAGTCCGGTTACATCCAGCATGACAGGCAGAAAACCGCCTTCGTGCTCACCGGCGAGTTTGCCGTTCAGATATACACGGCAGCGGTGGGTCACACTGCCGAACCGGATGAAATAGCGCTGATCAGCAGATATTTCCTGTGCGTATACATCAGTTTCATACCAGAAATCACCGCAGTAATCACGCTGCCAGGCTTCAGTAAACAAATCTGCAAAACTTGCAGGAACAGGCATTGAAATGGGCTGCGGGAGACCGGCAGATGCCCACTGTTCACTTTCACCTTCAGACTTCGGATCAAACTGGAAGCGCCAAAGGCCGTCCAGAAGCTGTGCGCGTCTGTATTCATTGCTAACGGGATACAGTTGTGAATTGCTCATTTTTTCTCCTCCTGTGGAATTGCGTTTTCTGCAGATTGTTCTGCAATGGCATCATCCCCGAAGACCATTACATGGTCAGGTGTATCGACATGACGGTGCCAGAGGGGAAGATCCGGACCATTGGGATTGCCGGTTTTGGCAAAATTGGTCAGATAACGGCTCAGCGTGCGGGCCAGTGTACGGTCCCAGTCTGTATTGGGACGCCAGCTGTTCCTGAGTGTGTCAAACCAGTACCAAAGATCTGCGCTGTGGAATGCGCCCCTGTCATCTCCGGGGAGATGACGGCTGATATGTCCTGCATAGCACGCTGTAATGCCGGCCTGTGCAGCGGCATCCTGCCATTTGAGGATGGCATGAAAGAGCGTGGGCTGCCAGAGATCCTGACCGGTGGAGGTGATGATATAGGGAATTTGATGCATCTGTCCGTTTTGCAGAGCTTCGTGTACGCTGCAGGGGATCAGGGCACCGTCAATGACGGGCGATGTGACTGCGAGTCCCCGGCCTGCTCTGCCCAGCTGTGTGCCAAAGGCAGTCAGAAGTTTCCATGCGCTGACCTGGCGCAGGTCATCTATGGTTTTGCAGCCAAGTGCCTCCATGACGGCATCGCCGAAGGAGAGATTGTCTTCCATCCGGATGTTGCCGTCAAAGGTGTCATCCAGTCCCGCACCCGAGCACAGTACAGCCTGTCTGAACAGGCCTTTGGCCATGGGAGACAGACAGAGCTCCTGGGCACTCATACATCCGGCACTCTGGCCCATCAGGGTGACATTGTCCGGGTCGCCGCCGAATGAGGCAATATTTGCCCTGATCCACTGCAGTGCGGCCAGCTGGTCATAAATTCCATAGTTGCCGGTATGTCCGTCTTTCCCGAGTCCTGCGGTCGTACAAAGGAAGCCAAAGGGCCCGAGACGGTAGTTGACTGAAACAGCGATGACACCGTCATTTGTCCAGGCGGGCGGAGCCAGATGCTTTTCACCGCTGCTGCCGCCTATAAATGCACCGCCATGAATATACACGATTACCGGCAGCAGTTTATGTGAGTTTTCTGCAGGCGTCCAGATATTAAGACGCTGACAGTCGTCGCCGTAACGGAAACGGATGTCCTGCCGGAATTCGTGATAATAGAAAGGATCCTGTCCCAGCGCTTCTGACCGAAAAGCGCGGAACTGCCAGCTGCATGGACCAAAGTCGGTTGCATCCAGTGTGCCGTCCCAGTGTGTGGTGACGGAAGGATAGGAAAAACGCTCTGCATGTGCATAGGGAATGCCCAGATAAGCGTTCTGCGCTGCTTCACGCAGACCTTTTACAGGTCCGCACGGCGTTTCGGTGATGATGGTATTTTCATCATCATGCAGCATCTTTCCAAACAGCTTTTCAGCATTTTCAAAGCATATTTTGCGCATAACCTGCTTTGAAATCAGCCCGGCAGCATATTTTTCCTCAAGCCATTCGGACAGGGGCGCCTGCCAGGGACTGTGGATATCCATGGTATCAGTACCGAAGAGCAGCTGGTCCTGGAATTCTTCCAGGAAGGCAAGACCGAATGCTTCGTCTCTTGTGATGGCAAAGTATCCGCTGCCGGCGGACAGATCTGCGTGCAGGTTCGGATATTTGCGCAGGAGTTCCGGAATGCGTCCGCCAGGGGTGACAGGGCCCTCGCCCCGGGTATTGCGGCTGTCCCTGTCAGCGGGGGCATCTCCAGAGATTTCGATCCAGAAGGGCTGGCTGTGTCCGATCAGATGAAGATACGGATGTGCTTTCAGCGTTTCCTCGAGCAGCGGCAGGCCTGGCTGATCCACAATGCCATAACCAAATCCTTCCTCAGGACTCATATGAAAGAGTACGGGGAGTTCCATGCATTCAGCAGCAGAAAACACAGCTTTGAGGAAAGGACTGTCCATGGATTCATTGACGCACAGCTCGCCAACGCCAATGGCACCTGCCTCCTTCGCCTCGGCCATGGCATCAAATACTGAATCCGGATTGCCCGGCTTAATGCCGCACATCCAGTCGAGCCTTTTTTCCGACTGACAGATATCCCGGGCAGCGCTCAGATGGTCCATGGTCATAAGAATACCGTGGTCGATGCCTTTGTTTTGAAGGAATGCCAGCGTTTCAGCGGCACCGGCAGCGGAATCGGCATGAATGTGAATATCTATTTTTTTCATAAACTCTCCCTTAATGACATAGTCGTGCTTCCGGCTCTGTAACCATTGCAGTTGTCATTATTTGATAAACCAGCACAAAGTGCCGGGCGATCTCCTGATACAGACAGTGCCGGAGCATTTCTGCCCCGGCACTGCAATTCCGGCAGCAGTTAACCCTTAACGCCGCCCAGCGTGATACCTTTTACGAAGTTCTTCTGAATGAATGGATAGATAATGATCACGGGCAGAATGCCGACGACAGCGATGGCCATGCGGATAGAGACCGCGGGCATGCTGGCAATGGCGCTGTCCGTATTGACGACATTGGCATTCTGCTGCAGCGCCTGTATGTTTTTAATCATGCGGTTCAGCAGGTTCTGGATGGAGAACAGGTCAGTGCGTTTGGTCAGGTAGATATAGCCGTTGTTCCAGTCGTTCCAGTAGGCAATGCCGACAAACAGTGCAATGGTGGCAATAATCGGCTTTGCCAGCGGCAGACAGATCCGGTAGAAAGTCTGGAACTCGGTCGCTCCGTCAATGAATGCAGCCTCTACAATTTCATCCGGTACGCTGGAGGCAAAATAGGATTTTACCATCATGACGTTGAATGCATTCATGAGCAGATTGGGAATCATCAGTGCCCAGAATGTGTTTTTGAGGCCGAACACATTGGTGTAGTTCATGTAGGTAGGCACCAGACCGCCGTTAAAGAGCATGGTAAAGAAGACCAGAAAGTTCAGCAGTCCTTTGCCGGGCAGGTTCTTTTTGGCCAGCGCATAGGCGAGCATCGTGGTAATCACGACGGATATCATTGTACCACAGATGGTCAGCACAATGGAAATGCCATATGCACGGAGTACGGTGTCGCTGGAGGAGAAGATGTACTCGTAGGCAGCCGTGCTGAATACACGGGGGACGAAACGGTAGCCGTCCTGAATCAGAGCGGTATCGTCGGTCAGGGAAGCCATGAGAATCAGGATCAGAGGGAGCATTGCCAGCAGTGTCAAAATAATCATGACGATGTGGCCAATGATCTGAAATGCTTTTTTGTCATTCGTATTCATATCTGTACCCCCTTATCAGAACAGTGCGCTGTCGCGGTCGAATTTACGGACCAGCAGATTGGCGCCCAGAACCAGAATGAATCCTACGATGGACTGGTAGAAGCCGGCGGCTGCAGACATGGAGATGTTCCCTGCCTCCAGGAGTCCGCGGTACACATAGGTATCAATGGTATTAGTTACCGGGAACAGTGCACCGGAATTCTGAGGAACCTGATAGAACAGGCCGAAATCGGAATAGAAGATACGGCCTACGGCCATCATGGTGAGCATGATGATGGTAGGACGGAGGAGCGGCAGTGTAATCAGACGGATCTGCTGCCAGACTGTGGCACCATCCAGATCCGCCGCTTCATAATAGGATCGGTCAAAGCCCAGCAGTGTGGCCAGATAGATGATGCACTGATAACCAACGCTCTTCCATGCCGACACAAAGACCAGGATAAACGGCCAGTACTTCTTTTCGGCATACCATGCGATTGGCTCGGCATTGAACAGACGGCGCATGGTATTGTTGATAAAACCGGATTCGGTGGACAGGAAGGCAAATACGATATAGCTGATAATAACGGCAGAAATGAGGTGGGGCAGCAGAATGACGGACTGATAGAAGTTCTTGATTTTGTTCTTGAGCTCGCTCAGGATGATGGCTACGGCAATGGACAGGACTGTATTGATCACGATGAAGGCGAGGTTGTACAAGATGGTATTGCGGGTGATGACATAAGCGTCGCTGGTTGCAAACAGATAGGTAAAGTTGCTCAGACCGGCCCAGGGAGACCCCCAGATGCCTTTGCGCGCATTATAGTTCTTAAATGCAAGAACCAGTCCGGGCAGAGGCATATAGTTATTGATGAACAGATAGATGAGACCCGGCAGAGCCATTACATAGATGGGGATGTTCCGGATCATCATCCTGAGTGTCTTGTTCTTCTTCTTCATTGCGGAATTTCCTTTCAGACAGCATTTTGAACTTTCGGCACCGATTCATCTGTACTGTCTGTTATTCTGACAGGCCTGCGTGAAGCACCTGGCCATTTTCTTATGAAACAGAGAAGGCGCTGCGCTTTCTGCGCAGCGCCTCACGAATCGATGCTATGCGTTTTCCGGCCGGGAATTACTTAATGCCCTTGACGGCAGCCCATGCATTGAGGGCGTCCTGCTTGGCGTTCATATAGCGCTCAAGTCCGGCGGCATAAAGCTTGTTGTTCATCTCAGCAATGGCGGATTCAGGCTCGACAAAGCCCAGGATGATCTGGTTGATGTACTCGTTATAAACGTTGGTCAGAGCGGTGTACTCAGCCATAACGGCGGAGTTGTCGAAGGTGAAGCCCATGGCCAGAGACTTGACAGAGTCGTCGTTGAACTTCTCGGTCTGCTCATAAATGTCCTTCGGGTTGCCTTCCCATACGCCGGTCAGGTACTGGTTGGGCATGAGGAAGTTCAGTGTGCTGTATTGCTGGTTGCTGGCATCAATGCCGTCAGCATAGGTCAGGAAGCCGTCATCGGTAACCTTGTAGTCAACGCCTTCTTCGCCCCAGGCCAGCAGGGTGGCAGCCTCAGCGTCGGTATAAAGCAGGTTCAGAACCTTCATGGCTTCCTCAGCCACGTCGGTATTGGAATTGAGTGCCCAGTTCATGCTGGTAACGGCTGCAGATTTGGTGAATACACCCATAGTCTTGAAAACGACTACATCAAGACCGCTCTGGGCAACCTGTTCCATTTTGGTGCCCGGCTTGTAGGCAGCCAGGGTGGACATGCCGAGGCCGGCTTTCATGTTCTGCTGCGGGGTGTTGCTGTCGGTCAGGGCATCTTTGGAGATATAGCCCATCTGGTTCCAGTCGTAGAACATTTTGCAGGCATTCAGGAAATCTTCACTCTCGAAGAGGTTGGAAACCGTGAGACTGTTGGCGGGATCCATCAGAACACCGAAGTAGTCATTGCCGATGTCATCAAAGAACACGGTATTGTTCAGCTGGGTTCCCTTGTTGGGGCAGAGAACAAATTTGCTGGGCTCTGCATCATGCAGTTTAGCGAAGATGTCCTTGATTTCATCGAGTTCGCAATAGATGGATTCGCCGTCGGCATCCAGCTTGCTCTTCCAGTCATAGCCGATCTCGTCAAGATACTTGGTGGCGATGACATAAGCGCCTTTGCCCTGGGCGATATCGCGCTGCTGCGGCAGACCGAACACCTGGCCGTCGATGCGGCAGGCTTCGATGTAAGCCGGATTGATGGTCTCGAGGATGCCCTGGCCATAGTTTGCCAGAAGCTCATCCAGCTCAAGGGCATAACCCTTGTTGACGCAGTTGGAGTAGCCGAGTCCAAGGGTGTTGAAGATGTCAATCTTCTCACCGCTGGCCAGCATCAGGGTCATGCTCTGGTTCCAGGAACCATAGTCGAGGATTTCCATTTCGAGCTTCACACCGAGCTTTTCTTCGGTGATGGCGGAAAGACGCGCCTGAATGCGGTCTTCACCGGCGGGCCGTCCGGTCCAGGTCGGATATGCCATAACGACGGTGGGCATATCGGCAAATGCAATGCTGGTCATTGACAGGACCATCAGGAGGCACAAAATTGCGATAACGAGGTTTTTCATGCTGATACTCCTTTCAGAAAAAACACTGGTTTCAGTTTACAAGCTGTGATTGTGGCTTGTTTTTCTGTAAAAAGAGTATATAATTTTTCCTATCAGGATTTAAGAAACATTTCTTAGTGTTCATTGTAATTTTCTTAGTTCATCCGACAACAGCGGGGGCAGGCCATGGAAACATTGAAACCGGAAAAGGCGGGGAAGGGCTCTGCTTTCAGGCAGCCGAGGAAATTTACATATTCGCTGGCGACCATCAGCATCCTTACGGCGGTCTTTCTGCTTCTTTTTTCACTGGTGGTAATTGGCTTTGTATCGGTCTACTTTCAGGGACAGTTTACCGACCAGTATCTGGATACCATAGGCCGCATGGAGTCACAGATTAACAGCGATACGGAGGCGGCTTTCAATACGCTGGACCGTCAGCTTTTTCAGCTTGGTGCCTATAATACCAATGTATCCCTGATCAATACGACCAGTGACGCACAGGTGTTTTATCAGGCGAAGATGACACTATATAAGGAACTGACAAATCTTGCACCGGTATTCCCGGAAACAGACGGCCTTTTTTTCTATTCTCCGTCTGCAGATGATTACACGCCGTATGTTGCAAGGACGGCATCTTATGGCTGCTCTGAGTATGTGAAACGTTTTCTCTCCGATACCCGGGAGGATTTTTCCCGGATGCAGAATGTCTTTAAAAAGTGGCAGCTGATCCGGTATGAAGACAGCACCTACCTTGTGCGTTATGTCTATTCCGGCAGTGGTGTGCTTGGCGCATGGACCAGTGTTCCGACACTGATTGCGTCTTTCCGCAACATCCTGCCGAGAGAGAGCGTAGTGAGTATGCTGGACCCTGAATGCCATCTGCTGCAGGGGGATCTTTTTCCGGACTATGTTTTTGACGATATTTCCCTGACACATTATCAGAGCTATACCGCACCTGACGGGTACAGATACATGGTGAATGCCCACAGGACATCCTACAGTGACTGTTATCTGATTGTCTTTACACCTTTTTCCCTGCTGCAGTCCATGCTTTCTCCCGTTTTCAAGAATACGCTCTCGATGATCGGGGTGATTGCGCTGGCTGTACTGGTCTTTTCAGCACTTTTCAAGCGGATGATCGGTCAGCCTGTCAAATCCATGCAGCAGACCCTCAGGGCGCTGCAGGATGGTAAACAGAAAGCGCCGATTCTGCCTACTGACAGCCGGTGTCTGGAAGTGCGCCAGATGTTCCATGTGCTCAACGGCATGCTTGACAATATTCAGACGCTTGAGGCGCAGATTTATGAAGATCAGCTGACACAGAGCAGAATGGAACTTCAGTTTCTGAAATCCCAGATTACGCCGCATTTTCTCATTAACTGCCTGAATACCTTTTCCTATCTGGCTTCATCGCCTGATGAAAGCGATCATGATGCTGCCCAGCGGCTGACACAGACCCTGTCCCAGCACATCCGGTACTCATTTGCAACAGGTGATGTGATCCCGCTTGAACAGGAATTTGATCATCTGGACAATTATCTGGAACTGGCCTGTATCAGATATCCCGGAAGTCTTTCCTATGAATTGGATCTGCCCCGGTCATGCACGCTGGCCTGCATACCGCCCATGACACTGCTTACATTGTGTGAGAATACGCTCAAACACAACCTGATCATGGGAGAATGGCTAAAAATATCGGTATCCGTGCAGGCTGCTGAAATAAAAGGCAGACAGATGATCCACATCGGCTTTGTCGACAGCGGCACAGGCTATCCGCTGGAAGCACTTGAACACTGTAACCACATACTCGATCATCCGGAAGCGGTCCGGGATGGACGGCATATTGGGATTTACAACATAGTCAAATCCATTGAACTGGTCTTCAGGGATGAAGCACAGGTTGTATTTTCAAATGAACCTGGCGCAGGTGCCAGGGTGGATATCCAAATTCCCTTTTTGAGCAGGGAACCGGACCGGTGCGCCGGACCGGAATGTCATGAGGATGCAGATGGAGCAGATCCGTAAACTCAGGTGGATGACCTGAAGGAGGAGGAAACATGAATCTGCTGATTGTGGACGACGAATACTTCATCGTAAAATCTATTGTGCGTGATCTGGATTTTGATGCACTGGGTATCACGTCGGTGTCAACGGCATTCAGTGTCCAGCAGGCCCAGGATATTTTTGCAGAAAAAAAGATTGATATTCTGCTGACGGACGTGGAAATGCCAAGACAATCCGGTCTTGAACTGATTAGCTGGGCTCATGAGCATGGATATAATCCTGTTTCGCTGATCCTCACCGGGCATCCGCAGTTTGATTATGCCCAGCGGGCAGTAAAACTGCACTGCTTTGGGTATATCCTAAAACCCGCATCACCAGATGTACTGACCGAAGAACTGAAAAGCGCGGTAGAGGCAGTCAGGCTGAATCAGGTACAGGCAGAGATTCCGGTGCCTGAATCTTCTTTCATGATATCGGTCAAGAAATGCATTACAACAAACATCTGAGAGACGGAACTGAACCGTGCCTTTATTGCTGAAAGGGTACATATGAACCCGGATTACATTTCGTATCTCTTCCATAAAGAATCCGGCCAGGCCCTGACCACCTATATTTCAAATGCACGGATAGATCTCGCTAAGAAACTGCTTGCGTCTTCTCAGATCACAATACAGGAAATTTCAGATCAATGCGGCTTTTCCAGCACGTCATACTTTCACAAGCAGTTCAAACGCGTTACCGGCATGACGCCGCAGCAGTACAAGGCGGTTCATTTTCCCGCATAAAGCGATATGAATGCCTGCGTGATCCGCGCTGCACGTCTCACGCAAATCCGGTAAGGTATTTGCACTGACGCTTTAGCGGTTATGGGTGTTTCTATTCCCGGACCGGAGAGCGTCGTGCCTGACTTCCGCCCGGTGTGCAGAAAATGAGCTGGTCTGTCAGATATGACTTTTGCGATTGATACGACGCCGAAAGCGCAACTATGAATAAAGAATATGGCCAGCACTTTGTGCTGGTTTGTCCAATAATGAAAACTGCGATTGATACGACGCCGAAAGCGCAACTATAAACAAAGGAGATGGCCCAGCATTTCATGCTGGTTTGTCAAATCATGACAACTGCAATTGATACGGTGCCGAAAGCACGACTATGTCATTAAAGGAGAACATGATATGAACAAGAGAGAACGGGTTGAAGCTGCATTCAAGGGCCTTGAGACGGACCATGTCCCGGTATGCATGTGGAAGCATGTTCCTCCGGCGTACTGGGAAAATGATGACCGGTTTGCTGAGTGTCAGGCCAAATTTCTTAAGGATACTGATGTAGACTTCATGAAGCTGAGCGGCGACAAGTATTTCGGCTGGCCTTCTTCGGTTCTTGAGGGAATTGAGAAGGCAGAGGATCTCAACAGAATCATGCCGCTTGGTCCGAACCATCCATATATCCGCGGACAGATTGAGCGCACCAAAAAGGTGGTAAAGGCACTGGGCGGCGAATGTCCTGCCATTTATCTGATTTTTGCGCCGCTCAGCTATATCCGGCTGAAAATCGGTTATCCGAAGATGATGCAGTTTATCCGTGAAAACCCTGAAGCTATGAAAAGGGCATGCAGAATTGTTGCTGAGGACGTCCGGCTGCTGGTCCAGGGCATCATTCAGGAATCCGGTGCAGATGGTATCTTCTACAGTGTTCAGAACGGCGAACAGAGACGTTTCACTTATGAGGAGTATCGTGACTCGGTAATGCCCAGTGACAGAACCGTGCTGGATTATGCAAACAGCCTCAGCAGCATGAATGCCATTCATTTCTGCGCATGGGAAGAGGAACCTAACCGTCTGAGTGTATGGGCGGATTACAAAGCACCGGTTATCAGCTGGAGCCGCTATTTCGATATCATGGACATTCAGAAAGCCAAAGCACATTTCGGATGTACCGTGTGGGGCGGATTTGACAACAGACCGGGGACCTTCCTGTACACGGCCTCCAGGGCGGACATTGAAAAGGAAGTGGAAAAGATGATTGCAGAGGGCGGGAAGAGCGGATATATACTCGGCTCAGACTGCAGCATTCACGATGAACTTCCTGAAGAACGCATCCGCTGGGTAGTGGAGAAGGCACGGCAGATCTGATTGATTCCGGGACCACCTGTAAAAAATGGCAGCAGATTATTTACAGCGCCATTCATATAGGGATACTCTTGCAAGCATCTGTGAAAGTACAGATGCTTGTTATTTGCTCACAAACGAACAAACACCAGTTCCAAACATGTGAGACGGTTTTCCTTTCCAAAGTGGAGGTTTTATGAAAAACAGTGCTGTCAGATGGACTGTCTCCTATGCAGCAGTCCAGTTCTTTTTCTGGTTTGCCTATGGTACTGCGCTGGCATATGCCAGTCCGTATCTTCTGGCATGCGGATTGTCCAACACGGCAATTGGACTGATCAATGCAGCTGCATGTACGCTGTCAGTCGTGATTCAGCCGGCCTTGTCTGCTTATGCAGACAGGGGGAAAAGTCTGTCGCTCAAAGCAATTCTGCTGATCATGACTGGAATGATGACTGCTCTGACGGCCATGCTTGTATTGATGACAGGCAGGAGCAGTGCGGGCAGCGGTCTTCTGCTTGGACTGGATATTCTGATCATCCAGCTGGGACTGCCGCTGGTAAATGCGCTTGCCACTGAAAGCATGAATGCGGGTTTCCCGCTGAATTTCGGTCTTGCCAGAGGATTTGGTTCCATTGGCTATGCAGTCATGTCGTTTTCCATGGGTCAGCTGATGGCCTTAAAAGGTCCGCAGATACATCCGCTGGCGCTGATGATCTTCTGTATCTGTCTGATGGTTTCCATCTGCTGTTTCCCATTCAAAAAGATGAGAGGGGAAACTGCGAAAGACCGGGCAGGCAAAGATACGGTCGCATCTTTTGTCCGCCGTTATCCGTCATTCTGCATTATGCTGGTTGGCTGTGTCCTCATTTATGTGAGCCACGTACTGATCAATAATTTCGTGTATCAGATTGTCGTTGCCAAGGGCGGCGGAAGCGATCATATGGGGATTGCCATGGCACTGGCCGGGATACTTGAGATCATTCCCATGCTTATTTTCCCCTGGATGCTGCAAAAGAAGAACAGCGGATTCTGGTTTAAGCTTGCCGGCATCTTCTTTACACTGAAAGCGCTGGGAACCCTTCTGGCATCAGACGTAGTCATGTTGTACCTGGTTCAGCTGATCCAGCCCATGGGCTGGGGACTGCTTACAGTTTCCTCCGTTTATTATGTAAACGAAATTATGCGGGAACAGGACCGGATCAAGGGACAGGCATACATGACCATGTCTTTGTCGGTGGCAACGATTATCGGTTCGATTATCGGCGGCAGGCTGATTGATACCATTGGTGTAAATGGCATGCTGATTGCAGCGGTTGCCTGCGGTGCGGCGGGTACAGCAATCGTATGGTTCAGAAAGAAACGCGGATAAAGCAGCCTGCCAGGATCGGCATTGTGTCTGCCGCCACTATTGTTCCTTTCCGAAAGAAGAGCGTCTAACGTCTGCCCCGGTCTTTCCCGGGGCGGCCTGTTACGCCCAGTCCCGTATCATATTACGGAATCGGTTTCCATATGATCAGATGCGGACAGCCTTTGACCAGAATATGAGAGAGGGCTGCCGGCAGGAGAGGGTTTGCTGCGAATCATCAGCCTGTCGGTTGATGATCGGCTTAATGACAGGCCGCCAAATGTCAGGCCTGATAGGAATTACGCGGGAACAGGTGGGTGAATGCAGTGGCTGAAAGGGAAGAGACATTTCGAATTGTGGATTGTTATTTTTTCTGGTATTATGATTTATGCAGACATTTAATCCATAGGGGCAGAAAGTGATGGGCAAGAAGAAACTCAGGTTAAAGAGACTGACAGGAATTGCTGTTGTATTGGCAGTTCTTTCCGGCTGTTTTTTTCTCTATGTGGCAGATTATTATCATGCAGATGCAAATGCACTGGCTGCATTGAATTCTGATGGAACGGTAACCGTCACCAGGACCGCCGAGGGCTGGCTGTTTGACGGACCGTCTGAAAGTGATGCGCTTATTTTTTATCCTGGCGCGAAGATTGAAGAAGCATCGTATGCACCGCTTATGCATCTTCTTGCAGAAAAGGGTATGGATGCCTTCCTGATAGAAATGCCTTTTCACCTGTCTATCTTCGGAAAAGATAAGGCAGATAATGTGATTTCCGGTTACAAGTACGATCACTTTTATATCGGCGGTCATTCCCTGGGCGGAGCAATGGCTGCAGAGTATGCTTCAGGGCACCATGAACAGCTGACCGGCATTGTCATGCTTGCTGCGTATTCTTTAAAACATCTGGACGACAGTCTTGCTGCTGTTACGATTTATGGTTCTGAAGATGGTGTACTGAATATGGGACGACTGGCAGCAGGAGAGAAGAATTTGCCGGTAAATGCCGGAACATGTGTCATACAGGGCGGCAATCATGCCCAGTTTGGCAATTATGGAGAACAAAAGGGCGATGGCAAAGCGTCTATATCTGCACAAGAGCAGCAGCGCCAGACGGTTGAACTGATTCTGCAGAACAAATGACCAGCTTCTGCGGAAGCGGCATTGGAATCCCCTGAAGAAGACACGTTCTGTACCCAATGTGGAGCACGGAAAACTGAGGAGAATGGAGAACTTGCATGAATCAGAAACTGGTTTTTCTGGATATAGACGGTACACTGACATCACCTGGCAAAAACGTTCCGCCGGAAAGTGCCATGAGGGCTGTCAGGGCAGCACAGTCAAACGGTCACAGGATCTTTTTGTGTACCGGCCGTAACCTTGATATGCTCCAGCCTGTTCTAAAGCTCGGGTTTGAAGGTGCAGTGGCCAGTACAGGCGGATATGTATTTGCAGGAAAAGACGTTCTTTTTGACTGCCCGATGACACAGACGGAGCTCAATACCGCCATGCGGCTGTTTGAGGAAAATGATGTGATTCGCACAATCGAAGCGTGCGAGGGCACCTGGATGGATGATAAGCTGGATGAGTTCGTGGCACAGGCCGGAGAAGGCGGAAGTGAACTGAAGCGGTGGCGGACTGCTCTGGCAGAGCAGCTGAATATCCGTCCAATGCGGGAATATGGCGGACAACCGGTTTACAAGATCGTTTTCATGTGCAGAAATGAAAAGCAGATCGAACCGGCCAGGCAGGCACTTGGGGACAGATTCCGATTTCTGGTCCATGAGCTGACGGAATACAACTGCGTGGATGGCGAGTTAATAAACCGCAAGTTTGACAAGGGACGCGGTGTGCGCATCATTGCGGATCATTTCGGTATTCTGCTGCAGGATACAATTGGTTTCGGAGACAGCATGAATGATCTTGAAATGCTGGAAACAACAGGCTGCTCGGTCTGTATGGCCAATGGAAGTGCGCAGCTGAGGGAAAAAAGCAGCCTGATCTGTCCGTCCGTAGAAGAGGATGGAATTGAGTGGGCATTCCGCACGCTCGGCCTCATCTGAGCTGAATACAGGACAGATTCTGAACGGTATTTAAGAAGGATGAACCGGATGCGGATTCACCATACCTTGAAAACCGCTCCCATGCTGCTATTCCTGCCTGATGTTATGATGATTCCTCAGGTGAGTAACAGAGTTCGTTGTTGCGCCCGCTGCTGATTCGAAAAGCGAAAAAATCTCAACTGTCTGCTGCCTGGATTTGTTCTTTTAATCCGGTTGGTTTTAATAGATTTGTGATATTCAAAACCAGGTACCGGTCAGGCACATGAAGTTCAGGATGAATGCTTTGCCTGTCCGTTTGATTCGGACAAGAGATGGAGGATGGAAATGGAAACATCCAGAAAATATGGCTGGACAGTCCGTGGGATAATTGCACTGATATTTCTTTCAATCAGTGCGGTTTTTCTTTTGCTTGGACTGCTTCTCTGGTATTTTGATGTGATGGGAGACCGAAGGGAATCGCTCATTTTTCTGGCTTCATTTGGCGGGACAGGCGTAATTCTCCTGACAGTGGGGCTGATATGTCTCTTCCTCGAACTTTACAGGCGCAGCGGTCTGAGACGGGCTTATGAAAGCGGCAATTATGTGATGGCTAAAATTACAGGTCTGCAGACAATAAGCAGTGTGCATCTGAATGGGCGCCATCCATATGTGCTGGAATGTCATTATGTCGATCCGCATTCAGGTGTGGCGCATGTTTATTTCAGCCGCTATCTATATACGGATGTCCGCGATCTGCTTACCTCTGATGAGGTGCCTGTATATATCGACCGGATGAATGAGGACATCGCCTTTGTAGATGTTGACGCTGTTCTGCCGGAAATCCGGATTCACAAATAATGTCACTTGTCAGAAGATGATCTGTGCATACTGCCGGTCTGCCTCAAAGCGGAAAGATGGGCCAACACAGAAAAAATGACTCTCTCTTAAGTTGGTCCAATAGGCGTTTCGTATATTTCAACCGGATCTGGTTCATACAGAAAACTGTGCAGGACTTTGTTTTGGCACAGTTCCTGATCGTCTGGGCACTGAGAAATGAAAAAGAAATCACATGTGAAGACGATTCACAAAATGCCAAACCTGGGTGATCTTTCAAAGAAATCCGCAGAGTGGGAAAGACATTTTTATTCGCAGAGCACTTCCTTTGAAAAGAAAAAAGCCTCTGTATGTGCTGATGAAATTGGCATAACCTGGATGACCGGAACAATGGACTGGCTTATTGCGGTTTTCCATGATCTGCGGTATCATTATCCTGAACTTCTGGGATGATAATACACAGATAAAGCAGAAATGAATTCTGCGCAGGAGATCCGTATTTTTAGATAATTTGGCGATCTGCCGGCAGCAGAACCATATTGTGAGATATAAAGAAAAGACAGGAACTGTTCCTGTCAATATGTTTTTAAGGAGGCTGATACGTATGAACAGTGAAAAACGCGCTTGGTGGAAGGAGGCAGTTGTCTATCAGATTTATCCGCGCAGTTTTGCGGATTCAAACGGGGACGGTATCGGTGATCTGAACGGTATTACCGCGCATCTGGATTATCTGAAAACGCTTGGTGTGGATGTGATCTGGGTGAGCCCGGTCTATGCATCACCCAATGATGACAATGGATATGATATTTCAGATTATCAGGCGATTATGCCCGAATTCGGCACCATGGAGGACTTTGACCGGATGCTGGATGGCATTCATGCCCGCGGGATGAAACTGGTGATGGATCTGGTTGCCAATCACTCATCCGATGAACATGCGTGGTTTGTAGAAAGCCGCAAGAGCAAGGACAATCCGTACCGTGACTATTACATTTGGAAAGATGCAAAGGACGGCAGGGAACCAAATAACTGGGGCAGCTGCTTCTCCGGTTCTGCCTGGCAGTATGATGAGGCAACGGATCAGTACTATCTGCATCTGTTCAGCAGAAAGCAGCCCGATCTGAACTGGGCAAATCCCAAAGTACGTGACGAAATCTTTAATATGATGTCCTGGTGGTGCGATAAAGGCATTGACGGGTTCCGTATGGATGTCATCGGTATGATCGGAAAGGAAAATTTCAATGACGGTCCGATGACACCGGGTGCGCTTTACGGTGATTTCGGTCCATCCTGCATGCATACAGAGACAACCCACCGTTATCTGCGGGAGATGCGTCAGCGTGTCCTGGACAAATATGACCTGATTACAATCGGTGAGGCCGGCGGCGGTACGGCAGATGCCATCCGTTATTCCAATCTGGACGGCTCCGAACTCAATATGACATTTGGCTTTGAGCATACAGACGGTATCAATGCCCACACCGAAACCGGAAAATGGTGTGACTATGGTGCGCCACTTGCTGAGGTCCGTGAGGTTATGAACCGCTGGCAGACAGATCTGCAGGGAAAAGCGTGGGGGACGGTTTACATGTCCAACCATGACCAGCCGAGACAGGTGAGCCGCTTTGGCAACGACAGTCCTCTCTGGCGCGCACGGAGTGCAAAGATGCTCGGAACCCTGCTGCACATGATGCACGGTACGCCGTTTGTCTATCAGGGCGAAGAACTTGGAATGACCAATATATACTTTGAACGGATTGACCAGTACAAAGATGTAGAGGTGATCAATGCCTGGCGTCAGTGGGTGGATTCAGGCCTTGTTGACGGGCAGGACATGCTGCGCTGGTTTGCAAAAATATCCCGTGACAATGCTCGTACGCCCATGCAGTGGAACCGTGATGTCAACGCCGGTTTTACAACAGGAACGCCATGGATTGATGTGAACCTCAATTATCTGGCTGTGAATGCCGAGGATGAAATGGCGGATACGGACAGCGTCTTTAACTATTACCGGAAACTGATTGCGCTGCGGCATCAGCACGATATTATTGTCTATGGCAGCTTTGAGCCGCTTCTTGAAAATGATCCCAGTGTCTATGCGTATCAGCGCGTTCTGGACGGACAGAAACTGATTGTCCTGTGCAACTGGACGGATCATACGGCGCCCTGCAGTCTGTCTGCAGCAGAAACTGGAGATGAACTGATTTCCAACTATTCGACACATCAGGAGGGACAACTGCAGCCTTATGAGGCACGGGTCTTTCTGGCTACAGGGAAATAACAAATGGTCGGTGGATATAAGGTCATAACGCTGTGCGGCAGTACCCGTTTCAAAGACGAATTCATGGCTGCCCAGAAGAGGCTGACACTTGAAGGCAACATTGTGATCAGTGTGGGACTGTTTGGTCATTCCGGAGACAGTGAAGTCTGGGAGGGAATGACGGAGGACACCATGACGGCGACAAAGGCGATGCTGGATGACATGCATAAGCGGAAAATCGATATGGCGGATGAAATATTCGTAATCAATGCCGGCGGTTATATCGGCGAAAGCACCCGCTCCGAAATTGCCTATGCCAAGGCACATGGGAAACAGGTCCGTTATCTGGAAACACCGGCAAATTAACACGCTGCCTCCGGATACTTTCATGTATCCGGAGGCAGCGATCTGTTTTGATACATTATCTATTGACAATCAATTTCAGTAAGGGCTGCAGGAAAAGCATCCGGAACAGTGCTGGCGACTCCGGGCATGTAAATCCGGATGACACGGGTCAGTACAGGCTAGGTCTCGTAAGGTAATCAGTTCTGTGGGAAAAGACTGCCTGCCGGAAAGAGCTCCGACGAATCTGATATGGCATGAGGAAATACGAATGATGCTTCATATCCTGCCAACGTTCGTGGAAACTTGTCCACTGAAACCCGCCTGTTCGCGTGAACATGTCTACAAATCTGAATTTATGGGAAAAGAATTATCAAAAATGACTTTGGAAGAACTATGGAAGCTGTTCCCAATCTTCCTTGTCGAGCATACCGATAAGTGGATAGATGACTACAAAGAGATCGAGACATTGCTGCGGGATTTGTTTGCAGGCTGTCCCGTTCATGGAATCAACCACATTGGAAGCACAGCGATTAAAGGGATATGGGCAAAGAATATTGTGGATGTGATGGTCGAAATACCTGAAAGCAGCCGCTTGATGGATATGGCACGGATATTGGAACAGAACGGCTTTATCATCATGTCTGCCGAGGCAAATCGGATCTCGCTCAATAAGGGATATACTGAAAATGGATTTGCGGACAAGGTTTATCATATCCATCTGCGGTACGCCGGAGACAATGATGAACTGTACTTTCGTGACTATCTGAATGAGCATCCTGATGTGGCAAAAGAATATGAAGCATTGAAACTCCGGCTTTGGAAACAATATGAGCATAACCGGAATGCTTATACAGATGCAAAGACAGGTTTTATTTCCAAATGGACAGCGGAAGCACGAAAGGAATATGGAGACCGATACTGAGAAATCGGAATTTACGGAGGACATTATGCTTGACAGAACCATTCCATTCTGCAATACGATTATGAAATGCTCCGATTATGAATACAGGAAGCCGGCGCTGCCGGACGGTTTTTCTATCGTTTCATATCAGGCCGGGTATGAAAAAGAATGGGCAAAACTGGAATACACCATTGGCGACTTTGATTCAGAAGCGGAAGCAGAGAAGTATTTCGCAGAGACTTATCTGCAGAGGGCTGAATTACTCCCAAACATTCTTTTCGTCGTGAACAGGGATCATGATCTGATAGGCTCTTGCATAGCATGGCAGGATATGCAGGGGATAAACAGTGTTTCCTCCCTGCATTGGCTGGTGGTTGATGAACGATACCAGGGAATTGGTCTTGGGAGAGCGCTTGGCACCGCAGTTATGAATATCTATGCAGAGCGCCAGGGCCTTCCTGTCTATATCCATACACAGCCGTGGAGTTGGAAAGCAATTCTTCTGTATATTTCACTAGGCTTTAAGCTGCAGAAAACAGTATCTTTTTCGCATTATGAAAACGAATACGAAAAAGCCATGATTGAATTCGGAAAAATCGTAACTGCTGAACAATACAAACTGCTGAAACAGTCATCCGAAGCATAAGCAGAATACTGATTTGCCGCGGCCTCGGTCGGCTGCCTTTTTCTTATAGGTTAGCTCCACGTCGTAGCCAAGCGCTTCCATCATCTTCACAAAGGTCTTATTCAAAATCTGCTCCCGCCCTTTGGTTATGCGATTAACGTAGGAAAGCGTAATCCCGACTTTCTCAGCAATTTCCTTTTGTGACAAATCGGCTTCGATCATCCGAGTTTTCAGATCCAGTTCTATGTTGTTTTGGAGCATATCTACACCTCTTTTACCAATCAATCTATGACTCGATAATTAAAACACGCTCTTATGAACAAATTTACCCGGCAAACGAAAAAAGACAGTCCGCAGGAGTTGATCTGGTTTTTCAAATAATGATTACAGCGATAGATACGGTGCCGAAAGCACAACTATTTCTTTACGGAGGATATGATAATGCCTGCAAAATCCGTTTTTGACATGTCATTTGCAAGCGTCTATGCTGCACTGATAAACAAGGCTGAAAGAAAGAACAGAACCCGGTCAGAGGTGGATGAAGTTACTGCGTGGCTGACAGGATATACCCAGGAACAGATTGCAGCCTTCATGACATCTGATTTGAGCTATGGCGACTTTTTCAGACAGGCACCGGCGTACAATCCTCTTTCAGAACGAATAACAGGGAAAATCTGCGGGATACAGGTGGAAATGATAGAAGATCCCCTGATGAAGAAAGTCAGACAGATGGATAAGCTTGTGGATGAGCTGGCAAAGGGGAGACCGATGCAAAAGGTGCTGCGCAGATGATTTCTAGCAGTACATGCCTGTCTGCTGATAACGGGAAACTGCCAGATCATGACCCTGACAGGGCCTTTATGAGGCAGACAATCTGCTGAACGATCATTTCTGCCGCGAGACGTCTCCGTGGATCTTTTTATGCATTATCTGGTGCCGGACATCTTCAGGTGCCCACAACGTGTTACACTGTAAGGGCAATTATGGTCTGTGACGATGGAATAACTGCCCGGTGCGAAGCATTACAAGCGCAGTGCGTTTTCATCTTGCCATCAGAAGAAATGATAACAGGAGACAGTATGCTCTTTCCTCCCCCGGCAAGTGCCGGGGGATTTCTGAGTTATACGGACTGCTGGAAAATCGCATAAAATGGAACACTTGTTTAAATCAAAGTGGGACTGCTGCTTTCGTCCCAGAATCTGGGGATATTCAGACTTTTTTATTTCAGCATTATTGAAGCGCTTCCACGAATATGATAAAATTGAAGCAAGAAAACAGTGCTCCGAGTCATGTTTGACCCTCCGGGCCGGCATGACCAATGAGTGTTTCCGGCAACGGAGATGCTTGCCTT
Organism: Clostridia bacterium; assembly: GCA_017469025.1. Lineage (GTDB taxonomy): Bacteria > Bacillota > Clostridia > Christensenellales > Aristaeellaceae > Ventricola. Next base: position 7,165 of record JAFUHD010000117.1, on the reverse strand, counting down.
TTGCGAAGGAGTCCAGAATTTCCCTTTATTAAATGCGTCCAAAATTAATATAGGGGGATACTGGGCTCTGTTTTGTGTCGGATGGATTATTTTTGGGAGTTTGAAGGAGGTCAATATGACTGAAACGAAAGACCGGAAAAGTTTCCTCGACAAGGACTATACACGTCGTCAGTTTCTGAAACTGTCGGGAAAGAGTCTTGTCGGGCTGACTTTTTCCACATCCCTGCTGAGCGTGCTGGGTGTATCCAAGGAAGCTATCGCTGAAGATAAGGTTCGTGTATGGGCATTCCCACAGGGACTCCTGGTGGTGGATGCGGACCGCTGCGTTGGCTGCCAGAGGTGTGAAATCAACTGTACGCTGACAAATGACGGCTGCTGCTCCAGCTATATTTCCAGAGTTAAGGTTACCCGTAATCTTTACTCCAGCCGCAATGGCTCCGGACTGTATACGGAGGATAACTGGACATATTTCCCGGATACCTGCCGTCAGTGTGAAAAGCCTGCATGCGGCGAAGCCTGCCCGCAGGGCGCGATCTATGCAGATGATCTTGGCGTGCGCCGGGTTGACACTGAAAAGTGCATTGGCTGCGGTGCCTGTACACAGGCCTGCCCGTGGCATATGCCGACGGTCAATCCTGAAACGCATAAGTCATCCAAGTGCATTATGTGCGGTGCCTGTGCGGAAGGATGTCCCTCCGGTGCCCTTTCTCTGGTACCATGGGATAGCATTGTCTCTGTATCTCAGAAGATCTGACGTGGATTGAAAGAAAATACAGGAGGGACACAAGAATGTCTGTAAAAAACGGGATTAACGGATGGGCAGGTACAATTGTACGTGTCAACCTGACCACCGGTTCTATCACAAAGGAAGATACCCTGCCAAAGTACAAGCCGTATATCGGCGGCATGGGCATCGGTTACAAGGTAATCTGGGATGAAGTGCCGCTGGATACGGATCCGCTTGGACCGGATGCCAAGTGTGTATTTGGTGTTGGCCCACTGACGGCTTCCGGCGTTCCCTGTTCCGGACGTATGAACATCACGCTCCTTTCCTGCTGGAGCAAGGGTTATTCTATTGTGGATGCCCATATGGGCGGACATATCGCGCATGCGTTCAAATATGCGGGATATGATGCCATGATTGTTGAAGGTCAGAGTGACAAGCCTGTTTATATCAAGATTGAAGACGACAAGGTAACCATTGAGGATGCTTCCCATATCTGGGGTAAAGGCACCTTTGAAGCCAATGCAACACTGGCCAAGGAAAATGGCCCTGAATTTGACGTTGCTACCATCGGACCGGCTGGCGAAAACCTGGTTCCCATGAGCAACATCATCACTTCATTTGGAAACAGCGGTGGTGCTGGAATCGGCGCGCTCCTGGGCAGCAAGAAAGTCAAGGGCATTGCTGTACGCGGTACCGGTGCTGTTAAGATTGCAGAACCCATGAAGGTTCGTCTGCTGTCCAACTACATGATCAAGGATCTGGTCGGCGGCAACAATAACCACACTGTTCCGTGCCATGCCCAGAGCTGGTCAGAATATGTGGCAACCAATAACCGCTGGCAGGGTGCCCCCGGAATTACCTGGGATAAAGCATCCAAGGGCCCTATCGACATGGGCGAGCAGCCAAGCGGACAGATCAATGTAGCTGCGCTGCGCTGCAACAAGGGTGTATTTGACTTCGGCGAGATCGCTGAAAAGTATACCGTAAAGCAGGGCGGATGTTCTTCCTGCCCGGTCCGCTGCTATACAGAGTATGATATGGATCCGCTGGCTGAGTATGACCTGCCGACCCATGTTTCCAATACCTGTATGCCGATCATCAAGATGCTTGAGTGGTATCCGAACCATAAGAATGAGAATGGCGAATCTGTAGCATCCACTCATGATTTTGTTGACAAGAATGATGCCAAGATGATTCTGGGCGGTGCCGGCTCCCGTGCAGCAGACGATTATGGCGTGTGGTGCAACTACGGCAATCTTTACGAAGACTTCAATATGGCTTACACGACCGGCGTTCTCAAGGATGTTGCTGATCGTCTGTATCCGGGCGAATGGGATCAGATTCCGTGGAACCGGATGGAGAGCGGTGACCCGCGCTGGGTTGTTGAGGTTTACCGCCGGATTTCTACCGGAAAAGGTCTCTTCGCAGATCTGGGACTCGGTACCTACCGGCTGTATGAGAAGTGGGGCATGGATGACGCATCCAAGAACGTTGCAGGCGTCAACTTCTATGACTTCGTCAACGGCAAGAACTTCAACATCGGCCACAACGGCTATCCGCGGCACCATGGACCGGAAAACTGCTGGCAGGCAGGTACGCTGTACTCCATGATGTACAACCGTGACTGCATGATCCATCATCTGATCAACTTCTGCTCTTCCGGTGCACCGTACAACGAGATCACCAAGCCTGTTCTCGAGCACTTCTTCGGTGAAGGCTGCACGGATGCCCAGAAGAAGTACACACCGATCAATGAGAACAAGATCAAGCTTGCCAAGTGGGCGTTCATCGGCAAGCAGTGGCATGACAGCGCTACGCTGTGCAACTGGATGTATCCCATGACCATTGCAACCAGCAAGAAGCGCGATTATATTGGCGACCTTGATTTGGATGCCAAGTACATGACCGCCGTTACAGGCGAAGAGTACACCCGCGAGGATCAGGAGCATGATTCCGAGCGCATCAGCCAGTTGCTGCGTGTCATCACGGCAATCAGCTTTAAACTGAATCTGGGCAGCACGAATCTGCGCAAGGATCATGACAAGGTCAGCGAGTGGGTCTTCGACAAAGAGCCTGATTTCAAGGCTTTTGAAGAAGGAACCGTCAAACTGGACCGTGAAGACTGGGAAAAGAGCCTCGACATGTGGTATGAGGCCATGGGCTGGAACAAGGAAACCGGTATTCCGACCCGTGAGACGCTTGAAAAGTTTGATCTCGGCGATTGTGCCGACAAGCTCGAAGAGCTTGGTCTGATCTGATAAACAACCGCACCGGCATCAGCCGGTGCGGTATTTAAAAAATGGGCAGATGTTGGTGTAATACAGTAAGACAAAGCAGCTGCCTGTTAGAGGAGGTTTTGCCATGTCATTGTTTGGACGCCGGAAACCCGGTTTTTCACGTGAGGTGGAAATGAAACCCAGCGAGATCCCGGGAGAATTCAGCGATGCGCTGGATCCCGCGATAAATCCTCCGGCAGAAGAAAAGCCGGACGGTCAGGATGTATTTGAGTACATGCAGTCACTGCCGGATGTCGAGGATCCGTTTCCGTCTTCTGAGCCAGAGGCAGCACCGCCGCCGGAACCTGAAAAAACAAAAGCACAGCTTCTGGCTGATTTCATTCGGGAACGCTGTAAATCAGCTTTGATTACACCGAAAGCGCTGATCGCCAAAGATGAAGAGGATGTAGATGGTCTTCTTGCGGCAATGGCAGAAGATGAAACCTGCAAGGACATTCTGAAGGTTGAAGGCCACAAGGATGTGTATTACTATTCTGAAGACCTGATGGCCCATAACTATGCAAAAATAGCCATGCTTACCCTGGAAAAGGATGATGCACGCACGGTTGCAGAAATGGTTCGGTTTAATTGCAGGGCATTTCCGACACCCACCCCGGTTTACTATTTTGCCCGTCAGCCGTTCTTTCTTCCAAAGGACAGGATGGATTTGATTCTCGCCCAGATGAAGGAAAATGACGAGTACAAGGATATCAGGGAGTGTACTGCGGAGATCAATGGAGAAAAATATCTCTATTCCATAGACCTGATGAGCGAAAAATATGCCAGGGCGCTGGCCAATGGTACCGAATCCCGTGAGGCGGACGATTAGGGATACTCCGGAAAAGATGGCAGGATTAACTGAAAAACACAAAAAAGAAAAAGCTGTGAATACAGCTTTTTCTTTTTATGGGAGCGACTGGTGAGAAAGAATAAAAACGGAGTCCAGCGGTCGGCTGCGCTTGGAGGAAAACGGTATAACCGGGTTTCTGGGAGGATCAGGGAAGGGGTCTCACCGCTCTTGGCGTGTACCGATTGATCTAAGAGAACAGGGAAATCCCTATTTCCGCAGCATACATTGTTTCCGGTTCGATCTCTGTGGAACCGCAGCACTGAGAAGTGATATATCCACTTCCCTCGACCATATCATCCTGATCAAACGCATAAACCATTCCGGCAGTTATTGTGATCATGTCGGTCCAGTAATACTTTCTTGTATTCGCTTTCACCGCTTCAAGGAAAGGATTGCTGAACGGATATAAATGCCAACCTTCCTCCGGGCGTGATAAAAGGATCGGTTTCCCGATCCTTTTCTGTAGTAATATCAGAAATGAGATATACTATTTTGTCTTGTCATCAATAAATGTGACCAATCTGTTAAAAGCATCTTTTGCAGTCGCATCTACTCGTTCAGCCGCAACAAAGCAGTGCTGTTTTTCTTCACCTTTTTCTGCAAAAGGCTCTATCAATACATTTTCGACAACAACTGCATCTAACTGATCATGCATCATATTCATATGGGTGCACCTAAAATTTCTTGGTGCCCAAAATTCATGAGTATAGCGCATTTTCAATGATTTTCTCGACCTCATGCCACTTTTTGCTTTTCTCCCTTGCCCGTAAAGATAGAATTCTCCGGGCAGAAATTTTTTGCCCGTTTAGAATTATAGTCGAAGCCAGTTAATTGCCCCAATCTGTTTTCAGAACTGATCTTTTTTTACCAATGCTGTTTACGACATGCAAAGTTATGTTATAATATTCATATTCGGCTTTGAAATGTCAAAACAACATTGGAGCTGAGATACCTGTGATCCGGAGAATATAAGGATGTCATGCATCTTTCCGGGATCACCCGACAGAAGAAAGGAGATATTATATGAAAAAGCTGTTTGGCATTTTTGCTGTACTTGCCATGCTCTTGTGTTTTGCCCTGCCTGCTTTCGCAGAAGGAATTGATTATACCACCGGAACGCCATGGCCGGATACGGACCTGGTTGGCGTAGTGACTGCTGATATGGAGACCAATATTAAGGACAATTTTGCCCTTGCTGTCAACAAGGATAAACTGCTTTCGGTTGAGATCCAGGAGGGGTATTCCAGTGCCGGAACCATGATGGATGTCAATATCAAGATGTTCGAAGACATCAAGAAAATGTTTCTTGGAGAGGCACCTGAAGGACACGACGAACTTCTTGCGTACAATTATTTCCACCTCCTGATGGACTGGGATGGGCGCAATGCTCTGGGAATAACACCTCTCAAAGCACAGGTTGATCAGGTAGAGGCAATTGCATCTATTGAAGAACTTACTGCCTATTTTGTGATGCCATCTGAGAAACGCCTGATGGATCTCTGGGAGGCTGGTACAGTGAGCGATCTGATAGATTCCAACCGCTATGTCATCGGAGTCGCCAATACTAACCTGATGCTGGGAGATTCTGCAGAGTATGCCAAGCTTACCCCCCTTTGGCGAGATGAAAAAACAGGCATACACCGAACTTGCACGGAAAATGCTTGTCAAGCTTGGCTATTCTGAGAGTGAAGCCGAGCAGAAGATCGAAAACAGTCTGGCTTTTGAGACAATGCTGGCCCCTGCAATCTATACGGTTGAGGAGCAGGGAAATCCCGATTATTATGGAAAAATACTCAATTACCTAAGTCTTGTGGATATGCGTTCACTTGAGGGGAATCTGCCCATTCTGGAAGGACTTGCAGCAAATGGATACCCAGAGACGGATGTTTATCTTGTTGGAAATCCGGCTTTTGTTGAAAAATTCAACGAGCTGTACACAGAGGAAAATCTGCAGCTCATTAAGGATTGCCTGATTGTGCGCGGCTCAATCGGTGCAGTCAATTTACTTGACCGGGAGTGCTATGAATGGGGTCAGGAATGCAGCAATGCCATTTCCGGCGCCAGTGGTTCTCTCGAAGATGTTACGCTCTTTGCAGTCCAAACATCTTCAGCTTTGAAATGGCCTACAGCAAAACTCTATACTTCTGTTTACCTGAAGCAGGAAGACAAGGACCGCATTGCAGAAATGGTCGAAGAGATCAGGTTGGCTTACCACGGCATCATCGAGGAGGCGGATTTCCTCTCTGATGAGACCCGTGCCAAAGCAATTGAAAAGCTTGATGCCATAAAGTCCTATTCACTTTATCCGGATGACTGGGATAAATACAGCTGTGAGGATCTGGAGATCAAGGGTGTTGCCGAGGGTGGTACGCTTTTTGATGCAGTCCAGAATAAGAACAGGTTTGAAACCGATAAATTAATTAAACAATTGTCTGGTCCAGTAGATAAGGAATTATGGTATTATCCTCCAAATACGTTCAACTGCTTCTATTCCCCAACTTCCAACAGCGTCTTTATCCTCGGTGCTTTTGCTCAGGGCGACCTGTATAACAGCGATATGAGTGACGAGGAGATGCTTGCAAAGATGGGCACGGTCATTGGACATGAGATTTCCCATGCTTTTGATGTTAAGGGATCTCAGTTTGATAAAGATGGAAATATGTCAAACTGGTGGACTGAGGAAGACAGTGCTGCTTTCATGGAGCGTAATCAGAAGATGCAGGATTATTACAGTGCCATGCACCCATGGGAGGGACAGGATTTCTATGCTTCCATCATGACCGCTGAAGCCTGTGCTGACATGGCAGGTATGAAAGTGATTCTGCGTATTGCATCTGAGAAGGAAAACTTCGACTATGATGCCTTCTTCCGTGCATATGCGGATCTCTGGTTCACCAAGGATACACTGCAGATGGCGTATACGCGCATCAACGATGAACATGCCATGGGTTATCTGCGTATCAATGGCACACTTCAGCAGTATGACGAGTTCCTGAATTTTTACGGCATTACTGAGGGTGATGGAATGTACCTGGCGCCTGCTGACCGTGTAAATATCTGGTAAGCATAAGAATAAGATTAGAGCGTATGGATCATGAGTGCAACGGAAGCACGCAGCATCAATTGAACTGTTTTTGTTTCCAACGCGAGATTTGAAAATCATAAAGATAACAAAAAAGCAAAGGCCCAGAAGCCTTTGCTTTTTTGTTTGTAGTGACGGTGTGATCATTATGGGTTTTCTTCCGTAATGTGGATATCCGTTATGGCACACTGGTCGCCGGTAAGAGCGGCATAAACCGGTCCTGAATCTTT
>JAFUHD010000116.1 GCA_017469025.1 Clostridia bacterium | reverse complement strand
TGCATAATTCTTGGCATCACTTTTTTGAGCTGGCTGACCATCACGATAGAAAGCGGCTTCGGGATAACCATCTGCTTCGTTCTTTCCGTGATATTGAAACTCTGCGTGTGAATTTGTATCCCATGTTAACGAAAAATCCACTTGGTCGTTGCTGTTTAATGGAAGATTGATCTTCTGATTAGAGAGGTTGTTAGAATTTAGTATCTGTTCAATCGTTTTCAGTTGATTTCCTGCTTTTGCAGCATTTTCTGAATCAGAAATATAATAAGGATCATTATAGGTTCCACAACCTGTCAAAGAGGCTGAACTGTGATTGACAGAGAGCTGATATTGCTTAGCACTCTTATCGTATCCTTTATTTACATAGGGAAGAAATCCTGCAAAATTATACGGGCCATCCGATTTATTATTACTTTCTGGACTGGTGTAATAGGTTGTTTCATTGAGGTATCGATGTTCCTGACCAATATATTGGCTTTTACCAGAAATATGATTATCTGGTTTTCCATCAGTTCCTACAGATCCGTCCCACAACTCAAGTCCGTAGGTTACTTTGCCAACATGGCTCGTTCCATTCCAGTCCTGTGAACGTTCATAGTTGTATATTCCTGTACCACCAGAACGATAAGAAAACTGATTTAGAAGCGTTGCTTTTGTGAAAATCGCATTGTCTGTCTTGTAAATATCGGTGAGATCGGCTAGTGTAACAGTATCTCTCGCGTCTAGCTTCATTCGGCTGAACTCGATCTTGATGCTGTCAGTTTTATCATTTCCGGCATTTCCAAGAAGACTGGTTGCTACCCTGACACCATTTTGATAGGCGTTTGAAGCAGTTGATACATCGGAGATATCAATATCGCTGTTACTGTCCATCTTGTTGATCAGCAGTGGAGCATAATCAGCATCGGCTGCAAATCCTGCTATCCGAATACCAGCAAGACTGATACTGCCGGGAGTATATATATAAGCATGATTATTTGCATTACTTCCGCGAACAGTTCCGCAAATCAGTGCGCCAGAGCCATCCTTTGCAGTGCTGACATTTCCCTTGAAAGTAACAGTACCATTAGCTGCTCCAATATTTACCGTACCAGTGACATTGCGAAAAACGCCTGCATGGAGCAAGTAGTGTTGGGTTTTCTCAGGTGTATCCAGTGAAGTGCGTGCAAAAGATGACTCAGCGTCATCAGTACCTGAACCTTCATTGCTTGTGGTTTCACCGTCACCAGTGTCAGAGCCTTCATCACCGGTGGATTCGCCGTCATCAGTGCCCGATCCATCTTCACCGGAGGAATCGCCGTTCTCTTGTGCTGCACGATTTAAAGCTTCGCTGCCCTCAAACTCTTCATTCGCAAATGTAAAAGTGCCTTTGATCGTCACATTTGTTCCAGAGTCCACATCCACCGGATACCAACTATACCCCGTCATATTGTAGTCAAGATCGTCAAATGCTACACTTGCAAAATTCGAGGAAATGCTCCTATGGGCATACAGATTCAGACCCCAGCTCATCATTTTCATTTGCGCAGAAGTCAATTTTGTGCTATCACGGTTTGTTACACTATCAAGGTTATAATAATATCTGGTATATGGATTTGCAACACCGCCCTTTGATGTCTGCTCAATATAGCTGTTGCTTGCCGTGCTGCCGTCCATTGTCAGACCATTTGTGACATCTGTATGAATGGACACCACGCCCTGACGGTTCCGCAGGACATACAGATCCTCCGCATCGCCCTTCACATAGCCGTAGCGGGCATTTCCGTCATTAGTGCTGTCGCCTCCGACACGATAATAGGAACTGTATGCAACCAATTCATCGTATACATCAGCATCAAAAGTCTCTCCGAAACTTGCTGTGTCAATATCGTAACATCCAGTCGTCGGAAGAAGGAGATAGACCGCCGATGCAGTACCGTTCGGATTACCACTGCCGATCAGATTGTTCCAGCCGGTATTCAGGATCATGCCGAAAGAAACTGCGGAGGCAGAGCTGTTTACAGTAATATCCTTGATATCAAGATCTGTGACTTTCCAGTTGCCGGTGCCTGCATACACCAGGCCGGCAAAGTTTCCGTGTTTGGATTCATTGTTCATCGAAACGGTGCAGCCGACAGTATCGCCGATTGTCACCGACTTGAACTCGACATCGGTATTGTACCATGAAAAGCCCAGCAAGCCTCCGGATTTGGAATCCAGATTCTTGCTATCCTTGGTGTTTAAAACCGTGCCACTAACCGTAAGACCATCCGCAGTCACACCGTCAAGTGTCAACTTACGGCTTTTATATTTATCATCATTACAAGAGTAGGCGCTGATGCAAGCAACCAAGCCTCCGATTCGCTGATTTGTTCTGGCAGCAGTGTTCTCAACTGTACCCGAAAGTGCAACCGTTGTCAACTTCCAGTCTGTTGCCGCATTACTTGCATGATTGATTCTTCCAATGATACCGGCAAAGCAGGAATTATCATTTGAATTTGCTCCGGTAATGCTGCCGGAAAAGCTACTGTTAGAC
>JAFUHD010000115.1 GCA_017469025.1 Clostridia bacterium | reverse complement strand
TGCCAGAAGACCTTCAAAAGATAGTTCGTCAACTGTGGGACATACCGTTGACAGCTTTATAAATTCGCTATGACATTAATGAAAATGAAGGAAGAAAATTATTTTCCTGCAAATTGTCAAAATCCGTTTTTCCTTTTTTGGGCATTTTTTCGGCCAAAAAAGGTACTTTGTTCGGGTGAATCATATATTCCTGTAGCTTACTGCAGATAAAAAGGGTCTTGACAAACCATGCATCCCTTTGTAAAATACCATTAAATTTTGAAAGACGATGAAGGAAAATAATTGCTTTACCTTTTATGCTCAGAGAGCCGGCGGATGGTGTAAGCCGGTCAGGGGTACTGCAAGCGCTCGTTCCGGAGTTTCATGGGTGAATCACAGTAATCCATGACGGCTGACCCCGTTGACGGTCCGGTCTTGTTAGAGACCATGAGGGCATTTTGCCGAATTAGGGTGGTACCGCGCATTCAAGCGCCCCTATGTCATTATTGGCAGGGGGCGCTTTTCATGTTTCCTGTCGCACAATGCAAGGAGAGTCTTCATATGAACAAAGGATTTGAAAAGTACAAACCATTCGTCCCCGTCACACTGCCCGACCGCACCTGGCCTGACAATCATATTGAAAAGGCCCCTGTATGGTGTTCTGTCGACCTGCGTGACGGAAACCAGGCACTGGTTACCCCGATGAATGTCACGGAGAAGATTGAATTCTTTAAGCTGCTGGTCGAAGTCGGATTCAAGGAAATCGAAGTCGGATTCCCTTCCGCCTCTGAAACAGAGTACGAGTTCCTCCGTGCCCTGATTGACAACAATCTGATCCCGGATGATGTTACCATTCAGGTTCTGGTTCAGGCCCGTGAGCACCTGATCCGCAAGACCTTTGAAGCAGTCAAAGGTGCCAAAAACGTCATCATCCATTTCTATAATTCCACTTCAGAACTCCAGCGCAGGGTTGTATTCAAGAAGGATATGGACGGCATTATTGACATCGCAGTATCCGGTGCCAAGCTTGTCCGGGATCTGGTTGAAGCTGACCAGTCTGATACAAACTACCGCTTTGAGTATTCTCCGGAATCATTTTCCGGAACGGAAACAGATTTTGCTGTAGAAATCTGCGCTCGTGTCATGGAAACACTTGGTTCAACGAAGGAAAACCCTGTCATTCTGAATCTTCCAAACACGGTTGAACTGAACACCTGCAACACCTTTGCGGATCAGATCGAATATTTCATCCGCAAGCTGCCGAACCGCGAAGCAGCCATCATATCCGTTCATCCCCATAATGACCGCGGCACGGGAACAGCCTGTACCGAATTGTCTATGCTGGCCGGCGCAGAACGCATCGAAGGCACACTCTTCGGCAATGGCGAGCGGACCGGAAATCTGGATATTGTGACTGTTGCACTCAACCTCTACACGCAGGGCATTGACCCGCAGCTTGATTTTTCCCACATCGATCATATCCGCGAGATATATGAATCTCTCACACGCATGACCGTGCCAGAGCGCTGGCCGTATGCCGGCAAGCTTGCCTTTACAGCATTCTCCGGTTCACATCAGGATGCCATTAACAAAGGCCACGAATATATGCGTGAGCACAAGTCCGAGTTCTGGGAGATCCCCTATCTCACAATTGATCCTGCTGACATCGGACGTGAATATGAGCCGATTATCCGAATTAACAGCCAGTCCGGCAAGGGCGGTGCTGCCTTTATCATGGATCACGACTTCGGTTTCCATCTGCCAAAGGCCATGCATCCCGAATTCGGCGCAATCGTCCAGAAGGAATGCGACCGGACCGGACGCGAACTTCAGGCAAATGAAGTACTCGCCCTGTGCCAGAACGAATTCCTCAATATCGGCACCCCCTATGCACTCAGCCGTGCCAAGTTCTATGAAGAGGCAGTGGCTGGCAGTTCTGCTAACCTTACCCACTTCTCCGGCGTCCTTTCCGTCCGGGATGAGTTTGTTTCTCTGGAAGCCAGAGGCAATGGCCCGATCGACGCATTCTTTAATGCGCTGCGTCAGGCTGGCATTGAAGACTATGCATTCCTCTCCTATTCCGAGCACGCGATTTCCTCCGGCTCCGATTCTCAGGCAGTCGCCTACATCCAGCTTAAAGGACCCGGTGGTCAGAAAATCTATGGTGTTGGTACCGAGCACAACATCAACTTTGCCTCTGTCAAAGGCATCCTGAGTGCCATCAACCGTTTCGAAAGTGGAAAAGTATAAAAAAAATGCGGCGCAAGCCGCATTTTTTAATCTTTCAGATCGATCTCCTGCTTGGCATAGTCTCCAAGTTCCCCGCTTTTCCAGTGTTTTCGGCAAAGGCTGACATACCGGTCATTTCCACCCAAGAGAACCTGCTCGCCTTCCTTGATCACCTTGCCATCATTGATTCTGGCATTGAATGTTGCTTTTCTGCCGCACCAGCAGATCGTCTTGATCTCCTCTATGGTATCCGCCCAGCACATCAGTTCTTGGCTTCCTTCAAAGAAGTTCCCGCGGAAATCTGTTCTGAGCCCGTAGCAGATCACCGGAATATCATAGTTATCCACGATATCCACAAGCTGATGTACCTGTCCGGCAGTCAGGAAATGCGCTTCATCAACGATCACACAGGCATACCCCTTGAGATCAATCTGTGGAAGCTCTTCAACAAAGGAGCACTCTGCTTCAAGACCGCATCTTGACTTGACAATCCGTTCTCCATCCCTGTTTTCAAGCTGTGGTTTCAGCATCAGAACCCTGCAGCCGCGTTCACGGTAATTGTACTGTACCATGACTGCATTTGCCGTTTTGGATGATCCCATTGCCCCATACCGAAAATACAGTTTCGCCATAAATTCCGTCCCAATCCTATATTTTTTCCCGGCAGACAGCCCGTTTAAAGCAGTCATACTTAATTCTCCTGCTTCTATTCATCTGTCAATTGTACCGAGATCCGGCAAATTATACCGCACACGCATCGTTCCTGCAAGTTAAATTCATACCTGGAAACAACATCACCGTCAATACCTTTAATGACGTAGTCGTGCTTTCGGCACCGTATCAATCGCGTTTGTCATTATTTGGTGAACCAGCACAGGGTGCTGGGCCATCTCCATTGACAGCGGATATGCACCCGGCACTTCCGATTTATGCCGAATTCTCCCTGTTCCATGTCAGTAATGCTTTATATGCTGTGCAGACGCCGGCCAGTCTGCCTGCGATTTATCCTGAAAGAAAAAATGGGAGGCATGCGCCTCCCATCCCAGTCATTATTTCAGTCCTGCATTAAAGCGGGCATTGATATAGGCCTTTACCAGATTCACGCAGAGATCATCGCTCATATGTCCTGTATTAAGGCAGAGATCATAAAGCCCTGCATCCTGCCAGTTCCGTCCGGTAAAATACTTGTAATAATCTGCCCTGCGTTTGTCAATCTTGCGGATCTTCTTCTCAGCCTCTTCAAGGTCCAGTCCGTCGACCTCCATTACCCGCCGTACGCAGTCAACAACAGGCGCTGTCACATAGATATTGACGACATTTTCACGTCCGCGCAGGATGTAGTTTGCACAGCGTCCGACAATTACACAATTTCGTGTCGTAGCCAGTTCGCGGATAATCTTTGCCTGATAGCGGAACAGATTCTCATTTGATATGAAATCATCGCTGTCCGGCGGAATCACCTCTCCGGAATAGACCTGTTTTGCGATTCGGAACAGAGACAGCCTGCTGCTCTGCTCATCTGCCTTTGAAAACAGCTCTTCATTTATGCCGCTTTCATCCGAGGCAATGCGAAGGATCTCCCGGTCATAAAACTCATATCCAAGCTGTTCCGCCAGGAGTTTGCCCATACGCCGACCGCCGCTGCCATAGCTTCGGGCGATAGTAATGACAAAGTTATCCATAGTTGCACCTCCAAAACACTGTTGGTTCGAAGCTCTGTCCCTACAGATATATTATAGCGGATTTAAAGCCTTGTTGCAACTCTCGTTTTAGATATATTTAACGATACTTGTCAGAATATTTCATGAGAACCATTCAGACCTGAAAGCATGAATCAGTTGATTCAGCACAAATTTTTATGAAATCGTTTTAGGAAACGTTTTGTTTTCTCCAGTAAGAAGCTCTGCCAGTTCATGCAGCGAAGGCAATATGATTTTGCACATCCTGCGCGTTTCCCCGTCCGGCTGGTCAATATCCGGAATCATCACAGGAGATGCACCACTCTGCCAGGCAGAACGTATGCCGGTCGGTGAGTCTTCTATTGCTGCAGCTGAATCCGGTGTGCATCTCAGTTTCTCCATGGCCAGCAGATAAATATCCGGTGCCGGCTTCCCGCGTTTTACCATATCTGCTGTCGCAATCGCATCAAAATACTGTATGACGCCCAGTCGCTCCAGATACTTTCTGGCACGCCATTCCGGTGTTGCCGTAGCCAGCGCAATTTTCATGCCTGCATCATGCAGCCGCCTGAGACATTCCTCCATATGGGGCTTCGGTACCAGACCATGCTCATCCACATACACTTCCATGATTTTCCGCCTGTATTCCCTTACTTTGAAGAAATCAAAATCCGGGGAGACTTCACGTTTCATCAGTGGTTCTGCATATTCCGGGGAAAGCGATCTGAGCATCAGTGCATGACGCGGTTCCATGGGATATCCAAAGTGACGTCCTGCCTCCACCCAGAAGCGATTATACAGTGTTTCCGTATCAACAAGCGTTCCATCCATGTCAAAAATGACATTCTGGATTGAACGAATCCACCCCATATCCTCCACTTTGCTCCAATCCTCCTCTAATGACCTTTCTGTTTTGGCTCTGCAGCCATTGCAGTTTTCTTTTTTGACAAAGCACAATGTGCTGTGTTCTTTTCTTAATGACTTTTTGTTTTCAGCCCTGCAGCCATTGCAGTTTTCATTCTTTGACAAAACATGCAACGTGCAGTGTAAGTGATTTTTCTTTTGATCCGTGTCCCTTCTTCAGCACTACTTTCCATCGGCGCGTATTGTTTTTCATGGAGGACAATTTCTGAAGCCTGTTCTTGTCCGGTTTGACAATTTTCATATATACTGGTATACTTTGACCAATTTCAGTATGCTTTTCGGAGGAATGCGCATGAAATTCGCAGCAATGCTCTTATTTGTTGGGCTGCTTTTTACAGCTGCCTTCGGACTTTGCGAAGCAGCAGATACTGTGCCGATTGCCAGTGATACCTTCACCGTAGACTTTTCTTCACTTCTGCCGGACAATCCGGCTGCGACGCCGGTTTCTGTTGATCCGATCGACAAGCCGACCCCCACCCCTATGCCGACGCCAAATTATGCCTATACGATCTATGAGAACACTGCAATGGGCATTTCTTTTGCCATCCCGTTCTCATGGCTTCTGAACCCGAATACCAATCAGACATCTGCCATTCAGTTTGTGGAGCCACAGAGTGAAATCATGGACGAGATCGGTTATCAGACCAGAATCACCATTGAACGTGTAAATATGGGTGTTCCTCAGACCGTTTCAGACGCACGCACCAAGCTGGAAACCACACTGGAAGAGCTTTCGAACAATTTCACAAGCTTTGTTCCTGGCAGCATTGCATCAGCAACCCTTGGCGGTGCAAAAGGATCTTATTGCTACTATAAGGCTGAATACAATGACGGTACAAAAACCTATCTGATGAACGGACGCATTACCATCGTTGCATATGCCAACTCGCTGTATCAGGTCCGTCTTACCGCACCGCGCGCCTGGTATTCCTATTATGAGAATGTATTCCGGCGTATCCGGACCACATGGAAGTTCCTGTAAACCATTAAATCAACGCCCTTTCCTTTCGGAAAGGGCGTTTTTTTTATCTTTTCTTGCGCATGTACGCCGGAATACTGCTCAGATAGTCTCTGGAAGAATCAGTTTCCTGCTGCGGCTGTTGTGCTGCCTGTCCATAGGACGGTTCCTGATTCTGCTGATATCCGGGTATATCATTCAGCGGATTTGCGCGCTGGATCGGAGAATCATTCACGAAGGAAGGCACATCCGGTCCGGAGTTGCCGGCTCCAACGGGCTGTTCCGCAGCAGATGCTGCGCCCGCATAACCGCCGCCGACCGGCTGATAGGACGTATCATAACGTGAGAAGCCGAAAGAACCTGTATTGCCGGGTGTGTATCCGCTTCCGGCATTATAGGACTGATAGGACGGCTGATAGGACTGCGAAACATATGGTGCCTGAGAAGGAAGTGTTGCGGCAGGATCAAGAGAAGAGGTTCTCGGCGGGAACGGTTCTTTCTCGAAACCGGTCGCGATAACCGTAATGCGTACCTCGTCCTCAAGTGTATCATCAATGCTTGCACCGAAGATGATATTGGCTTCACTGTCAGCAGCCGCTGTAATCATCTCAACCGCATCATTAATATCCGTAATGCTGCAGTTGGAATTGCAGGTAACATTGATAAGTACCGCACGGGCGCCGTCAATGCTCGTCTCAAGCATCGGAGAGGCAATAGCATTATTGGCAGCGTCGGTCATGGCCTTTTCGCCCTTTCCAACACCGATGCCCAGATGCGCCATACCGCCGGATTCCATAACAGCCTTCACGTCGGCAAAGTCCAGATTAATGATGCCTGTCTGAGAAATCAGATCCGAGATGCCTGAAATACCCTGACGGAGAACATCGTCCGCAAACATGAATGCACCCTTGAACGAAGTGCCCTTCGGACATACCTGAAGCAGGCGTTCATTCGGAATGACAACCAGTGTGTCAACACGCTGCTTGAGTTCATCAATGCCGTTTTCTGCCTTGCGCATTCTTGTTTTGCCTTCAAAGGCAAAGGGTTTTGTCACTACAGCGATGGTCAATATGCCCATGTCCCTGGCAATTTCTGCCACTACAGGTGCTGCACCTGTGCCGGTACCGCCGCCCATGCCGGCTGTAACGAAAACCATATCTGCGCCCTTCAGTGCGCCAGCGATTTCCTCACGGCTCTCCTCAGCAGCTTTTTTGCCGATTTCCGGCGTTGCACCGGCACCAAGGCCCTTTGTGAGCTTCTCCCCGATCTGAATGATGTTGGATGTCTTGCTCGTCCTGAGCGCCTGAACATCTGTATTCACTGCGATAAAGTCAACGCCGCTAACGCCGAACTCTATCATACGGTTCAGTGCATTTCCGCCGCCTCCGCCGCAGCCTACGACCTTTATGGACGCAGCAGGACGTTCTTCCATCTCAATCTCAAACACAGGCAAATCCCCCTTTACTTTCTAGGTACTGCTTATTTATGGAACAGACGGCGAAGCTTATCGAGGAATCCCGTATCCTGCTCCTGGAGTTCCATGGTGTTGTATACCAGTTCTACCAGTCCGCTTCCACTCGCGTAAATCTGAGGCTGTTTGAGCTTCAGCATCTTTACATTCGCCTCACGGACATTGTACTTCATCTTGCTCGCTGCGTAAACACGTGCGCCTTTCATCAGCATGATTCCGCCACCAGTGATATAGATATTCGACCAGTTGCCCAGCCGGATACCGCTCTTGTCAATGGCATCCTGGCAAAGTTCAAGTATCTCATCGACACGCGCTTCAATAATCAGAGAAACCAGATCACCATCGACAGTTTCTACCTTGCCGTCTTCTCCCTGAACTTCAATCTGTGCATTCTTGGGGCCGCCGAAGGTGTAGGCGCGCTTAATCCTCTCGCAGAAGTCAAACTGCTTCTGCAGACCCTCTGTGAGGTCTTTGGTGATATGTGCACCGCCAACCGGAATGATGTTCTGCCACACGATTGCGTCGCCTTCTATGGCCATGATTTCGGTCGACAGATAGCCGACATCAATCAGTATTGCCGTGTGATCCCGTTCCTCGAAAGGTACAATCTGCAATGCCTCTGCAACAGAAACAGAATAAAACCCTTTTTGGGCAATTCCAAGCTGTTTCAGTCTGGCATTTACATCATTGACAAAGAACTGGTCCGCAATGACAAAGCCGATCATGCCTTCGAGCGTGGAACCCTTCTGATCGACCGGCTCAAGCGTCTTCTGTCCACCATCCACCCGGAACCATGCCGGAGAGCGATGAATGATAACACCACTCGGACGCTGAAGCATCTCAGTCGCCTGGCGCTGCAGCTTGTCCACATCCTCCGACGTTACCTTCGGATCTGCTCCCTGAAGTGTGACACTGGATTCTACTACATAAATACGAACAAATTCGCCCGGCACACCGACATATATTTCACGAATATGAGTATTATTTTTCTTTTCAGCTGTCTCAATCGCGCTTGCAATGGCATCCGTAACTTCACCTGGTTCATTCCATTCCCCATTCATGAAGCCATTGTACTCTGCCATACCGGCACTGGTAATGCTTACCGTCCGGCTCACAGCTTCCTCAGCCAGCAATACAAGTACTTTCGACGTGCCGAAATCCAATACTGCAGTAGGCTTTTTGCTCATAATGCAACTATCTCCCGTTTTCCCCTGCCCACGTGGCATCAAATATATAAATCTGTAAAACCATTCACTGTATTCTACCTGAATCAGTGGCTGTTTTCAAGACTTTCTGCCTTTTTTCTTTATTTACAGGCGTTTTTCACTTCTTTGACGATTCCGGAGGTGCAATTGTCGGTGTCGGCGCAACAGTGGGTGTCACTGTCGGCAGCACAGCCGGAATGTAATGTGCTTCAGTCCCGTTTGAAATATCAATGCTCGCCCCTGTCAGGTTTTCCTGGTCCTGCCGCTCATGCAGAATTTCTTTGGCGACAATAAGCTTGAGTTTCAGATTTACCGCTTCACCAAGCACAATCCGGGCACGTTCCGTTGTCATAACATATATATTTTCAAGATTGGAAATATCGACGGATGTTGTCCGTCCCATCATATTCGTTTCATCCAGTGCCTTCAGGACATGGCTGAGCGCAACCAGCTGTTCCTTGTCTTTTACACCGATTACCTCACCGGCAATAATCAGGGTGGAATCGGTCATGTTAAGCCCATTTATAATCGGACACTTGACATTTTCCGGAATCATCATGCCGCTGTTCTCCAGCACCATGCCGCCGCCGTCCAGAACGTAATAATATCCATTACGCTGAAGGAGCCCCATTGCATGGCGTTCATTCAGCCGGAACGTCAGTGTTCCACTGTAATCAAACTGTGTAGACTGGAATTCCAGATACCTGTTTTTTTCAATTCTGCTTTTCAGTTTTGCCTGATTCAGCATCAGGTAATTGTCACCAACTTCAACTCCGCTCAGTTTAATGATTTCCGCCTTTGGCACCGTACGGTTTCCAATAACATTGAGGCTCCTGATCTTAAACAGGTAAAGTGCAAGCGTGACACTCAGAATAACAACGCCAAACAGAACAATCCCGCCTTTTAGCAGAAAACGTCTGCCCTTCCTTTTCCTGCTCACGGCACACCCTCCCAAGAATCACGTCAGGCAGACCTGTACGGTCTGCCCGTCATGGATCATATTGCCATCATTTTCCTGTGCAGATGAAGACTACAGCGCATTTACCTTTTCCTTGAAGATGCGTCCTCTGTCTTCAAAATCTTTAAACATGTCAAAGCTGGCACACGCAGGCGAAAGCAGCACACAGCCTCCTGCAGGTGCCATCTGACGGCATATAGCCAGTGCATGATCAAAATCATATCCGGCCATCGTATAGGCTCTGATCCCCTTTTCCTCCAGTGCACACCGGATCTGCTCGGCAGTATCACCAATCAGAACACAGTGAATGATCTGCGGAGAAACTGCTATGGTTTCTGCCAGAGGCTTAAAGGACACCTTTTTGTCACTGCCCCCGAGAATCAGTACTGTCGGCCGTGTCATGGTCGCGATTGCCTTCTGTGTGGAGTCTACATTCGTTCCCTTGGAGTCATTAATATAGACAACATCATCGAGCGTTCTCACCGTTTCAATTCGGTGTTCGACACCTGCAAATGTTTTGAGCACCTCTCGCATGATTTCCGTTGATACACCCAGTGCACCGGTAATGGCAACCGCAGCCAGCGCATTTTCAAGATTATGCGGTCCGGGAATCCTGATTTCATCTATCCGGCAGACCGCGCAGGGCTTGTCAATGCTCAGCATAACCATACCATCATCCACATAGGCACCGCACGGAACTTTCTGTGTCCGCGAGAACCAGAGCACATGGGATTTAAGTCCCTCTGCCATCTGCCTGCACGCTGGATCATCATAATTGAATACTGCAGCGTCATGCCTCGTCTGCTGTTCAAAAATACGGTGTTTCATCGCTATATAAGTAGCCATATCACCATGGCGTACCAGGTGATCCTCCGTAATGTTCAGACATGCGGCAACATCAGGATGAAACTTTGATACCGTCTCACACTGATACGAACTGACCTCTGCAACCGTTACATCATCCTGATGCATGGCAAGTGCCTCAGCGGTTATCGGATATCCGATATTTCCGCACACCAGCGTATGTCGTCCGGTTGCCTTGAAGATTTCTCCAACCAGCGTGGTCGTTGTCGTCTTTCCATTGGTACCCGTAATGGCGACAAGACGCCCGTGGAGAACACGTGCGCCCAATTCCAGTTCTCCGAGCACTTCAATACCCATGGCAATTGCATTTTGCACAAACGGCTTTGCATATGCAATACCGGGGCTGATCACCAGTGCATCCATTCCTTCAAGCAGTTCATCCGGCGAAACGCCAAGTTTCAGATGGCATGAAATCCCATTGAGGGACATCATTGTCTCCTCACCAAGCTGCTCTGCTGTTTTCATATCATTGACAGTGACATCTGCACCAAGTTCACAAAGCATTTTGGCAGCACAGACACCGCTTCTCGCCATTCCTACAATGAGAACATGACGGCCATTCCATTTTTCCAAGTTAAACACTCCTCCGACGATTTACCGATCAAATGACGCCCATATAGGCCACCAGTGACAGCATCATTGTTGTTACGGTATAAATCACAACAATCTTTGATTCATGGATGCCGCACAGTTCGAAATGATGATGGATCGGTGCCATCTTGAATATCCGTTTCCCATGAGTTGCCCTGAAATAAGCAAACTGAATCAGATCAGATAGACTGGACATCATCATCCAGAAAGCGATCAGGAGCAGAAGCAGCGGCTGACGAAGTACAATCGCAGCAGCCGAAACAGCACCCCCAATGAACATGGAGCCGGTATCCCCCATAAACATCTTTGCCGGGAATGCATTGTAGAACAGGAATGCAAAGCATGCACCAACGAGTGCTGCGCAGCCTGTTCCAAGCGCTGCCTCACCTGTCATCATGGCCAGTACTGCCAGAAAAGCAAAGTCTACATATGAAACAGAAGTCAAGAGACCGTCAAGTCCATCCAGCAGATTCGCGCTGTTGGTTGTGCCCACCACAATGAAAGCTATAATCGGTATATACAGAATACCCAGGTTCAGTTCGCGGCCGGTGAACGGAATTTTGATCGAAGAACCAATGGCCGGGTTCATGTAGCACCAGACTGCAAAGGCAAAGGCAATCACGGTCTGGATAATGAGCTTCTGCTTCGGCGTCAGGCCTTTGTTTTCCTTATGACGGATCTTTGTCATATCATCCGCAAAGCCAATTCCCAGGTTTAACAGGCCAAGGAGCAGCATGGCAATCAGCATCTGTTTGGATCCTGGAACCACAAAACCGAGTACACACGCAGTTATCAGACCGGCACCGGCTATCACCAGACCGCCCATGGTTGGCGTTCCCTGTTTTTTCTTGTGTGCCTCAGGTGCCAGTTCATAAATGTTCTGACCAAACTTCAGTTTATGAAGGATGGGGAGCAGTATCTTTCCAAGCACGATTCCACAAAGAAAAGCCATCAAAACTGCAAAGACTCCGGTTTTCATCTGACGTCCCTTCTTCCTACTTGTCCTCTTCCATTTCTTTCAGCAGGCTCTGCACAATCTCCTTCTCATCGAAGGGATGTTTGACGCCCTGAATATCCTGATACGTTTCATGGCCTTTTCCAGCCAGTACAATGATATCACCGCCGACGGCCATCTCCATCGCCTGACGGATTGCCTCACGCCTGTTTTCTATCACTTCATACCCTGCGCCTGTAGGCTTGATGCCCGTTTCAATTGCTGCCAGTATATCAAACGGATCTTCAAAGCGCGGATTGTCACTGGTCAGAATAGAAAAGTCTGCCATATTGCCGGCAATCCTGCCCATCATGGAACGCTTGCCTTTGTCCCTGTCTCCGCCGCAGCCAAACACAAGTATGATTCTGCCCCGGCAGAATTCCCGTACGGTTTTGAGAATATTGGAAAGCGCATCGGGTGAATGACTGTAATCAAGGATCATTCGATACGGTGTATTGGTCGGCAGCATTTCAACGCGCCCCGGTACCGACACCAGTGACTCAAGTCCAGCTTTGATCTGATCAATGGAAAAGCCCATGATCATGGCCAGCGCTCCGGCTGCCAGTGCATTGTAGACATTAAACATGCCGGTCAGCAGCAGATGCACCCTTACGCCGGGAACATCATGCAGATTCATCATAAAGGAAACAGAGCTCTCCGTAATTTCAATGTCCCTTGCATAGAAATCTGATTTTCCACTGATGCCGTAGGTTACATATGGACAAGTAAGATCCTTTATCACAACCTCTGATGTTTCCTCATCCACGTTAATGGCTGCATTTCTTACCATTCCACCGTTAAACAGCAGGCGCTTTGCATCAAAATAGTTTTCCATCGTTCCAAAGAAATCAAGATGATCCTGGGACAGATTGGTATACGCCGCTGCTTCAAACTGCACGCCAACCAGTTTACGCAGATAGAGTGCATGTGCACTGACTTCCATGCAGACAATTTTAACGCCCGCATCCGCCATTACCCGCAAAATAGAGAACATCTCTATCGGATCCGGCGTTGTCAGTCGGCTCGGCAGTTTGGTTTTGCCCGCGATACATCCGGTTGTTCCAATGATTCCGCAGGAAATGCCCGCTGCCTCTGCAATGCTCTTGAACAGATAAGTCGTAGTCGTCTTTCCTTTTGTTCCGGTAATGCCAACCAGGCGCAGCCTTTTTTCCGGATGGCCATTAAATGCCGCTGCAATCCTGGTCATCGCCGCGCGGGTATCTGTTACAACAAGCTGTGCTACATCGATATCCAGTTTCCGCTCCACGACCAGTGCTATGCAGCCATTTCCAACCGCCTGTGGTGCAAAGTCATGTGCATCTACTCTTCCACCAGGTATGCAGAAAAAGAGCCCATTTTGGCACTTTTGTCTTGAATCAGCGGTAAGAGTTTCTATTTCAATATCCTCAGAGAAATGAATCAGTTCTCTGATTTCAATGACATCCTGTATTAAAGCAGATAATCGCATATTGTGCTCCTTCAGCTGTCTCCGGCAGTACTTTCATTCCATATCACTGTCAGAGTTTCAGTAGTCCTACCAGATTCAGCAGTGCATCCAGCAGTTCAAACTTGGTTTCTTCCTCTGTATTTGCCTGCAGATTTCCGGTTTCCTCAGGAAGCTGAATGTACAGTTCACGAACCTCAGCCTTCTCCCTGCGCATCATTCCAAGTGTATTCTGCGCCTGGTTGCGGATTCGCTCATCGCTCCTGGCGCGGGCAAGTGCCGCCTCCAGCTTGTCATTTTCCTGCTGAAAATAGGCTTCCTTGCTCCTGTATAGTTCAATAGCCTTCAGATCCTCACGGACCTGTCCCGATTTCTGCAAATAGATAACACCGAGTCCAAGTAAAATTGCAAACAGAAAAATGCACAGCGTGGCTCCCACCCTGTCCTGGCGAATTGCCAGGAGCAGGTGGTCCAGCGGCCCCATTTTCTGAGCCTTCCCCTGTGCAGGATTCGTCGTGCCAATACCCAGTACCGGCTCCGGCGAGTCATTGCTGCGGGTTGCATAAGCATTGTCTATCAGCTTGTCTCTGGCGCCGCCTGCCCGCTCCCGGGCAATATACAGATCTCTTTCCTCGTCATAGACCGCGCCGGCAGACGTATATCTGCCATAAACGCCACGTCTTTCCTGCTTCTGCATCCCGCATTCCCCCTCTCCGCTCAAAGTCCCCCAACCTTGAAGCGTCTGGATTCAGCCTTTATCCATTGTACTGTTCATAAACATAATCGGAAACTTCATCGAAATCCATATCAGTTTCCTCATCATACTTGCGGTATGCCTCCGCATCCCAGATCTCAATATAAGTATTGATTCCAACAAATACGATATCCTTTGTGAGCCCGATCTTGCTGCGCAGCTTTGCCGGAATCAGAACACGTCCCTGCGAATCCATACTGTTATCCGCAAAAGATATGCTCATGACGAAACGGACATACTGCATGCCTTTTTTATCCATAGGATTGATCTTGGAGAGACGTTCAAGCTGTTCCTCCCACACCTTTTCCGGATAAATCGCCACTGCAGTCTTACTGGGATTGATCGTCACCGTGAAATTCTCACCAAGTGCCTCACGATAGGATGCCGGGATAATAACGCGGCCCTTGCTGTCCAGGGAATGATCATACGAACCTGAAAATGATGCTTTCCCCATGCCGCGTTCCTCCCCTCTAAAGCTCCATTTTGCTCCCTTTTCCATCAATTTTACACCATTTTCCCCCACATCGCAAGAGAGGCTCCAAATCGAAAAAGGAAGTTTCGAGTTGTAAATCGTAACAAATTCTTAAAACTTTTGTAACAAATATATGTTTTTCATAAGATGTACCTGCTCATTTATCCATATATTGCATTTATCCTCATCATTAACTACAACTTTTGTGTGTGTGCACTTTCTGAAAGCCTACGAAAATTTAATATTTTCAGGATCATGGTCTTTTTCCCCAAGTTTCCGCAATCCATTCTGCCGGGAAAAATCAGACCCATGGTTTCTTCCTGTTTCCGCACTTTCAAAAACAAAAAAGCCGGATCCTGCATTCAGAATCCAGCCCAAATTAAATCGATTGCTTCATAAGATATTTTCGGCTTCGTCCCCGGATACAACATGCCGTGCGAATAACCAGCCAATATTTGTCCCTTCCTGTGAATCCGCTTTGAATGCCCCGATAAATGTCTGGAAAAGCCAGAACACGGAATTTCCTGTTTGTGAATCTGGGGAGCTCACTGGGTAGCGCATCCAGAATGATTGCCTTCCCGGGCTCATTATACCAGCAGGACGCGAATCCCTTCTCTGTAAATCTCAAGTAGATATTCATTGCACCAAAAGAGACGGCACACCCCCTCGGACTGTTTTATCAAAATATTTAGCGGTGTCGAAAGCCAAATCACGTCATCGAGGAGGGTCTAAACACAGTATTCTGCCTGACGATTCTCTCGTTCACGTTTCACTGCGCCTTTTTCAGCTTCATAAGCATCGCGTTCGACAATCAATTCACCGTATGTCTTTTTCTTTTCAAGCAGCGTCACCACCTCCTTTTCGTGTACTGTCAATCATAGTCCAGGCGTCATCTGACCGTTTCATTGTTTTTCGTTCTCTGTCTCATTTCCTCCCACCGCGCCCTGCTGACCATCCCCCTGCAGTGTTTTTCCATATTTTCATCAGCCTTATTCGTATCCTATTTCCGCCCGTATCTTCCGAATACATCGCGGCATATTCTTTTTAAGCACACCCTTAAATATTCTCTGCAGGAATCGGATGTCACAGCCGGTATCCAAAGCAGAACGCCAGGCACTTTTCACACAGGGGACGGTATATAGAAAAAGCCGGCCTGATGGCCGGCTTTAAATCCTTTTTCAGATGTTTACAGGAATTTCCTTTAACATAAACCCAAGCGCGTCGCAGCTGACGAGATCATAGTTGACGTCATGATATGTTCCAACGAATGCATTCCCGATCGCGTTTCCATGCAGATGTCCGTAAACACACTCACGAATCCCATATGCTGTAAGCTGTTCGGTAAAACTCGTCCCTGTGCGTACAGTATCCTGTGTTATCGGAGGATAATGCATCATCGTAACAATCGGGCAGTCATCTGAAGCCAGACGTTTTGCCTGATTCAGGGAAAGCGTGAGACGCTGTGCCTCACGGTTATAGATCTTGACTACCTTTTCATCTGACACTGCAGCACCGCTTCCCGGTATTATCCAGCCGCGTGTACCACAGATGACAAGATCACCGAAACGGAAGGCATCATTCTGAATGGCATACATGTTCTTTGGCATGCGCTGACGCAGCTGAGTCAGCGAGGTCCACCAGTAATCGTGATTCCCTTTCAGAATAACAATCGTTCCTGGAAGACAGGCTATATTTTCAAGATCCGCCAGTGCATTTTCAAGCGAAATCGCCCAGGAAATGTCTCCTGGAATCAGTACGACATCATCCTGTGTTACCTTTTCGCGCCAGTCCTGGCTGATACGCTCAAAGTGGTTTTTCCAGTGTGCTCCGAAGACATCCATGGGCTTTTTGTCCCCACCAGGCAAGTGCAGGTCACCAATTGCCCATAGTCTCACGAAAGCACCTCCTCAAGAACAGCATATAGCTCAGCACCGCACGCCATGGAATCAGTTGTCCTCGAATTCGCTTTCCTCATCATCCATGTCCATCTCGAGCTCCTTGCTCTGCTCTTCCTCAAGCGAAATCTGGTCATCCATCGGCTCTGACACATCGGACTCCGGAATATCGCCGAGATCGATTTCTTCGATTTCGCTCACGTCCTCCATGCCAATATCGACTTCCTGCTCTTCGGTCTCAACATCATCTTCAGAGCTTACACGGCCCTGCTGCTGTGTCATTTCCTTATAGCACTCATAGCAGACATCGCGTCCGGGCATTACCGGATTCTCATTGCAGATTGAGCACAATTCGACAGGATCCTCATGCCGTTCGCCTTTCATCTCGCGTTTGCAAACCGGGCAATATTCCTCCGTTTCCGGAATATAGTTCAGCTCACATCTGGGACATTTGACAAAGCGCATTCAAAACACCTCGTTGGATTATTCAAAATTTTGTTCTCAATATGAACACATCCGCCTGCAACAATATCCAACAAGCTGAAAATCATGCTTTCCGGGCTTTTGGCCCCGGTTGTCAAATCAAAAACTTCATTGTCGAAAGAACAGGACGGCTGCACATAAACGAGACTGGGTCTCCCCAAATTCGCGCTGATTATACATCACACTTTTCCCTGTTGCAAGAGCTTTTTCTGACTTTTTTAAGTCAGTCATCTGTGCTTTTCTTTACTTTAGACATTCTGTTATAAATCACTACCGCACGTTTTGAAATGTATCGGGCTGCTTCCTTTTTGCAGCAGTTTCGTATGTCCATCTCCCTTTCGTGATTAATACGAAAGAAGAGATTACTCAGACGCAGTCCAGCAATCTCTTCAGATATTCAATTTTCCCGTTGCATACTGTATTCCGGTCCTGCAATGAGGCATCTTCTTCAAATCAGGCTTATCCATACTTCGTTATCGAGGAAACAGCATTTTCACTGACCGTTTTTCTTTCTTGCAATCTGGGCCATCTCCAGCATCATTCGTTCAAAACCCGCTTCCTCCTGAAGCTGTCCCCGTTTAATGTCATAATCTGTAGCTATACACCGTTCAAGACAGGCTTTAAGCGTTCGCGTTCCCATCTTTGCTGACCTCGCCAGCGTTTTTCTCAGAAAATAGGGATTGATGCCAATCGCCTTTCCAATTTCAGCACTGTTGCGGCGCTGGCTGTTCATGCTTTCTGCAAAGAGCATCTGCCGGAACTGCCGCGTCACCAGTGCAAGAATGCCAAGACGGCTCTCACCGGAACGGAGCAGTCTGTCAGTCTGGGCAAATGCCGCCTCTGTCTTCCCATCAAAAAGCGCGTCAATCATCTCGAACACCTGCGCTTCGCTCGTGCGGGTGGCCAGCATGTCTACTTCGCTTTCCCTGATAGTACCGCCTTCTCCGACATATGCAGTCAGTTTCATTATCTCAGCCTGCAGTGCCGTCAGATCACGTCCGCTCAGGAATACAAGGCGCTCCCCGGCGTCATTTGTTATCTGGGCACCGAGTCCTTTTACCGTCTTCCGGATCCATTTCTGGAGTTCCTCTCCTTCAAGCGGTGTAAATGTTACGCATCCATTGATTTCAGAAAGAAACTTGCCCAGTTTTTTCCGCTTGTCAAAACCGTCACCGGCATCAAACAGCAGACAGGTCGTTTCAGGCGGATCTGAAAGAAACCGGATCAGACGGTCTGCTTCGTCCGTCCCCTCTTTTTCTTTTCCCTTTGCCTCTCCCTTGTCCTTTGACTTGTCTGTTTCACGGCCAAGCATGGCAAATTCCCTGACGATCACAAGGCGGCGTTCACTCATAAATGGAAACTGATTGGCACTTTCAATAATCTGCTCCGTGGTCGGCGAAACCAGAATATTGAGGTTCATCATTTCAGTGCCCGGCTCAAGCAGTTTATCCTTCAGCTTCTGCTCCGCCTGCCGGCGGACATAGACTTCCGGTCCGGAGAAGAGATATACCTTCTCAATCTGCCCATCCGAAACACGTTTAAAGAATTCATTCCGTTCCATTAACAGTCTCCTTTAATGACATAGTCGTGCCTTCGTCACCGGATCAAAGCAGATGTC
>JAFUHD010000114.1 GCA_017469025.1 Clostridia bacterium | reverse complement strand
CAGCATACCGTCCACATACGGCTCATAACGGTTTGCAAAGCCACAGATGTGGAGAGACGTATATGCCTTGTCCATATCATCCGTGATCCAGGTACCTTCTTTAAACTCCCGTTTGATCCGGCATCTGTGGATGGTATCTGCAAAATCGCGGTTGATCTTCAGTTCAACAGCATGTTTCCGCATGTATTTCCGCATGGAATGCGAGATATGAACCTGATCCGGAAAGATGACAAAGCGGGTATGCGGACACCACCACAGGATGGGATCGCCTTCATTGAACCATGGGAAAATGCCATGGGTGTATGCCAGAATGAGCCGCTTCGGACGCAGGTCGCCGCCAACGGCCAGAAGTCCGTCCGGTTCAGCCAGCTGCGGATCCGGAAAAAAGACTGGAGTATCTGGAATCTGGTAGACGGGCATAAGCTGCCTCCATGTCAGTCGTTATTAAAGAGAATCCTGAATGCGTCATCCTTTACCGTCAGGCGGATGCTGCCGCCGCCTGCAAGGCGTCCGAACAGCATCTCATCAACAAAGAGGGGCTTTACTTCGTTTCGGATGACCCGGTCAACCTCACGTGCACCGAACTGCTCGGAAATACCGGTCCTGCGGATCTTCTCCTCGGCACTGTCATCTATGGTCAGATGTACATTTTTCTGACTGAGCGTTGAGATCAGCTCACCCAGCTTTTTCCCGACAATCTTTCTGGCCATGTCCTCGTCCATGCTGCGGAACATGACAATTTTATCGAGGCGGTTGCGGAATTCGGGCTGGAAGACGCGCCGGACTTCTTCCATCAGTACGCCATGACCGACAGACGGACTGCCAAAGCCCATGGTGCCCTTGCCGATCCTGCTGGCACCGGCATTGCTGGTCATGATGATTGTAATATGGGAAAAATCCGCCTTGCGTCCCTGGTTGTCCGTCAGTGTGGCATAGTCCATTACCTGCAGCAGCACATTGTAGATGTCCGGATGTGCCTTCTCGATCTCGTCCAGCAGAAGGACTGCGGAGGGATTTTTCCGGACTTCTTCTGTCAGCAGCCCGCCGTCCTCATAGCCGACATAACCGGCAGGGGAGCCAATCAGCTTGGCGACCGTATGTTTCTCTTCGTATTCGCTCATGTCAAAGCGGAGCAGCTTGACACCGAGCTCCTGCGCAAGTGTCCGGGCAACTTCTGTTTTGCCAACGCCTGTCGGTCCGACAAAGAGGAGGTTCGCCAGAGGCTTGTTCTCCTGCAGCAGGCCGGCTTTTGAGAATTTGATGGCGTTGACGACCTGGGAGATGGCTTCATCCTGACCGAAGATTCGCTGCTTCATGCGGTTTTCAAGCGTTGCAAGGGAGGACAGATCCTCTGCATCCACTGTTTCAACCGGTATACGGCAGATACCTGTGAGTACCTGGTTGATCAGTGTCTTGTCAACGACAAGGGCATCCGGCCCGTCCGCGGGGTGCAGTTTCCGGTAGGAACCGGCTTCATCAATGAGATCTATGGCCTTATCCGGCAGAAAGCGTTCATTGATGTGTTTCTTTGCCATGGATACGGCATAAGGGAGGACATCCGGTGCGTATCTGACCCCGTGATATGATTCATAGCCGGGCTTCAGTCCTTCAAGAATCCGCACGGTTTCCGCCTCTGACGGTTCCTGAATTTCCACGTTCTGGAAACGGCGGACCAGAGATTTGTTTTTCTCGAAGTAACGCTTGTATTCATCAAATGTGGTTGCGCCGATAAACCGGATGTGTCCCTCTGAAAGATACGGCTTGATGAGATTGGAGGCATCCATGGAGCCTTCACCAATGGCGCCGGCGCCGGCCAGATTGTGAATCTCATCGATGTAGATAATGGGTTTCTCGTCCTTTGCGATTTCTGACAGAACCTTCTTGAACCGCTTTTCAAATTCACCTCGGAACTGGGTGCCGGCAAGCATGCCGCCCAGATCAAGCATATATACCCGGCTGCCCCTGAGCGCTTCGGGAACATCTCCGCTGCGAAGCCGCTCGACGAGTCCATAGGTGATGGCAGTTTTACCGACGCCTGGCTCGCCGATCTCAAGCGGATTGTTCTTGTCCTTCCTGCAAAGGATCTGCATGGTGCGGTCCAGTTCTTCCTCGCGCCCGATCAGCGGATTGGCATTGTGAAGGGTATCATTGAGGCATGGCGCATACAGTGAAATATCATCTGACGATGCAGCCTCTGTCTTTTCCGGATAGCTGCCATTATCGTAATAGTCATCGTCATCATCATCCTGTTCAAGTGTTGAAAGCGCCTGCAGAAGTTCCATCAGCTCTACGCCCTGACGAAGCAGAAAATAGGCTGCATAACAGTCCTGCACCGCACAAATGGCACGGACAACGTGCCTCAGGCCAAGTTCCTCCTGTGCGCTGTTGATGGCCTGTTTTGTGGCATATGAGAGTACAAAATCCATCATGGCGGACACGATGGGTGCTTCTCCGCTGTCTTTGTCAATATTTTCACGAATATACGATTCAAGGTCTTCACGGAGTAGATCAGTATTGCCGCCGCATGCAGTGTAGGCAGCAATGAAATCAGGCTGGCTGCAGATACTGAGCAGGGCAACCTCAGGCGTCAGATAGGCCAGATGCTCACGCTGAATATAGGCAAATGCATCCTGCATGACTTCCTGAACCGTTACGCTGTATTTCATATCAGGCTTCCTCCACCGTCATTCGAAATGGGAAGTTCTCGGCTCTTGCACGGTTCAGTGCCTGTCTGACTTTTGTGCAGGCAATGTCATATGGATAGGTGCCGACAACGGCACGGCCGCTTTTATGAACTTTCATCATCAGTTCCTCAGCAGTCACGGGTGTCTTGTGAAAGATTTCGATAAGAATGGATACGACAAAATCCATGGTTGTAAAATCATCATTGTGCATGACGACATTATATTGCTTTGGCTCCTGAACGTGTACATTTCCCCGGATCTGTACAGAACTCTTTGTTGCCATGTAATCACCTCAGATCAGTTTGCCTGTCAATGCAGGTGCTGTTATTATCCAAAACCTGACCCAATCTGTCAATTGTATCAGGCAGCGGGATAATGAAAATGGAGCAGAAAATGGAAACCACCGGTTCCCGCTAAAGCATGCCGCCGGGCAGGGGAAAAGCAGAAAATATGTAAAACCTTCATTGTGTAAGTGCTGTCTGCGGGTTATAATGAATTGTCCTGATACAAAGGCATCAGGCTGTCAAATAAAGAGACGGTACAGCGCAGGCGCCGGTTTGTCAAATAATGGCATCTGCTATCGATATGATGCCAAAGGCCAAACTATATCGTTAAGGAGATGGCCCAGCATTTCATGCTGGTTTGTCAAATCATGACAACTGCAATTGATACGGTGCCGAAAGCACGACTATGTCATTAAAGGAGATGGCCCAGCATTTCATGCTGGTTTGTCAAATCATGACAACTGCAAT
>JAFUHD010000113.1 GCA_017469025.1 Clostridia bacterium | reverse complement strand
GGTATCACAGTAAATACTGACATGGGCGGCAGCGCAAACATTGGACGCAAGGCCTTTCCTGCACTGTTTACCTGTGAAACCTGTGACATTTTATCAAGGCCCACTATTTATCGACATCCGGATCAGGGTCTTACAGTAGCAAAATAATTATAGTCTCTACGAGATAACGGCTATGTGATGTAGCCTTTACTTGGTGTTTTTTAGCACTGGTATAAATGGGGGTTAACCTTTATGCCCTCACATCATCTACAGTGATGGAAAGGCGACGTCAATCGAAATCACATTTTTCCTGCTGATTTTGTGATTGCAATCACGTTTTTCATGAAATATTCGCTATTAGAGAAAAAAAGAAATCCTCCGGAAAACTCCGGAGGATGAAGAATCTTATTCAGCTTCTTTTTCTTCCATGTCGATAACCTGACGGCCGTCATAATATCCACAATGTTTGCAGACACGATGCGTGAGCATCATCTGCTGGCAACGCGGGCACTTGACAATGGCCGGCGCGGACAACTTCCAGTTTGCACGACGCATACGGCCGCGGGACTTGGAAATTTTCCCTTTTGGTACTGCCATTTTCTACACCTCCTCATCCTCGTTCAGCATAGCTGCCAATGCCGAAAAAGGATTTCTGCGCGGTACATCCTTCTGGCATGAACACGAATTTCGATTCAAATCTGTGCCACAAACCGGGCACAAGCCTTTGCAGTCCTCTTTGCAGAGAAACCGCGTGGGCAATTCCAGCAGAAGCACTGTGCGGACCGCCTCGTACAGATCCAGGATATGTCCCTGATATCGATACTGTTCCTCATCCAGCTGGATGATTTCCTCACCTGTGTCACGAACGTAAGCTTCAGAAAGCTCAGCTTTCACCGGCATACGCGCAGTCTGCAGGCAGCGTGCGCAGGGTCCTTCAATGACAGTCTCTGCGATTCCCCGAATCACGACGGTCTCATCTGAGATCATATAGGTGCCGGCTACTGTCACCGGTTCAGCAAACCGGATCGGATCACCGTTCCAGCTGTCCTCATTCCAGGATTCTGTAATTTCAAACGGCACCTCGATGCCGTTGCGTTGAATCCCCTTTGTGATATCCAGCTTCATCATTTCACCTCAAAACAGACCGTGCAACATTATACCCATGTGCTATTGGGTTGTCAAGCACCTTCAGAAAAGCAAATTTGCTTTCATCGGGCTTTTTATTCAGCAATTTTTCCGGCAGAGGGAAAACATGCCGCCGGCAATGCCGGCAGCAGTTTGATATATTACAGTTTGCTTACAATCGCCAGCGTGTCGCGGGCAATCGGGAGTTCCTCATTGGTACACAGACGGAGCACTGCAATGCTGGAATCATCCGTGCTGATGACACCGGCGTTGCCGCGCACATTCTTTGCAGGATCAATCTTGACACCCAGGAAGCCGAGACCGCCGATAACATCCTTGGCCGCTTCCACATCGTTTTCGCCAATGCCTGCCGTGAAGACGATCGCATCCGCGCCGCCAACAGCCACATTGTATGCACCGATGTACTTCTGCACTCTGTATGTCCAGATGTCAACAGCCTTCTGCGCAAGCTCATCGCCCTTTGCCGCAGCTGCCTTGACATCGCGCATGTCGCTCGATACGGACAGGCCCGCAAAACCGGACTTCTTGTTGAGCATGTTCAGCATCTCATGGATGTCCATGCCGGTGTTGTCCATGATGTACTCAAGAACAGCCGGATCCACATCACCGGAGCGGCTGCCCATCAGGAGGCCCTCAAGAGGCGTAAGGCCCATGGAAGTGTCAACAACCTTGCCATTGACGACAGCGCTCAGGGAGGAACCGTTGCCAAGGTGGCAGATGATCAGCTTGCAGTTGTCAGGCGTCTTGCCGATGTACTTCGGTGCTTCACCGGCAATGAAGCGGTGGCTGGTGCCGTGGAAGCCGTAACGGCGAACCTTGAGCGTCTCGTAGTATTTGTACGGTACGCCATACAGATATGCCTTCGGCGGCATCGTCTGATGGAAAGCCGTGTCAAAGACGGCAACATTCGGCTTGTCAGGCATGACATTCTGACACGCCTTGATGCCGGCGATATTGGCCTTCTGATGCAGCGGTCCGAGCGGAACCAGAGCCTCAATCTCCTTGAGGGACTCTTCGGTTACCAACGCCGACTCCTTGAAGGTCTCGCCGCCATGCAGTACGCGATGACCGCTTGCGCCGATTTCATCAAGAGAGGAAATAGCGCCGTTCTCTTTATCGACCAGTGCCTCAAGAACTGCGGTAATGGCTTCGGTATGGTCGGCCATGTTCCGGGTAAATTCGATGCCCTTGTCGGTCCCCACAACGCTGTGCTTGAAGTGTGTGCCTTCAATGCCGATACGCTCTACAAGGCCCTTTGCCTTGACGGACTCATCATCCATATCAATCAGCTGGTACTTGAGGGAGGAGGAGCCTGCATTAATGACAAGAATTTTCATACTGAATCCTTATATCCTTTCTTAGGCCTGAGCCTTAACTGCTGCAATCGCTACGACATCCACGATGTCATCCACGGAGCAGCCGCGGGATAGATCGTTAACCGGCTTCGCCAGACCCTGGATAACCGGGCCGATGGCCTTTGCATTGCCGAGACGCTGTACGAGCTTGTAGCCGATGTTGCCAGCCTGCAGGTCCGGGAAGATCATAACATTCGCTTTTCCGGCAACCGGGCTGCCCGGGCACTTGAGCTCGCCGACAGAGGCGACCAGTGCGGCATCCGCCTGCATTTCGCCGTCCACGTTAAGCTCCGGCATCTGCTCATGTACAAGCTGAACAGCCTTTGATACCTTATCCACATTCTCATGCTTTGCAGAACCCTTTGTGGAGAAGGAGAGCATCGCAACACGCGGATCCATGCCGAGCAGGGACTTTGCCGTCTGGGCAGAAGCCATGGCGATATCCGCCAGCTGTTCGGACGTCGGATCGATGTTGACAGCGCAGTCGCCGAATACGAGAACGCCATTGTCACCATATGCCTCATTCTGAACTTCCATCAGGAAGCAGGAGGAAACCGTCTTGATTCCGGGAGCACCCTTGATGATCTGCAGTGCCGGACGGAGTACGTCACCGGTCGTATTGATTGCACCGGCAACCATAGCGTCAGCATCGCCCATCTTCAGCATCATTGTGCCGTAGAACAGCGTATTGGTCAGGCAGAGCTCTTTCGCCTTCTCGCGGGTCATGCCCTTCTTCTCACGGATGACAAACAGCTGCTCCGCATATCCTTCCGTCTTTGCGCTGACAGCCGGATCCTCAATGTTCACACCCGTCAGATCCGTGCCCAGCTCGGCCGCCTTGGCCTCTATCTCAGCTTTCGGTCCAACCAGTGTTACCTTGGCAAGGCCCTTGGCAACAATCTTGGCAGATGCCTGGATAGTACGGGGCTCTGTGCCCTCAGCCAGTACGACATGTTTTGGATCGGCAGCCGCCTTGGCGCGAATCGTCTCAATAACAGACATTGTAAACTCCTCCTCAAAAGTTGTTATATCAAAGATAAAATCAAGCGTAGAAATTATAACGCATTTTGCCCTCTTTGAAAAGGAGATTTCCTGAAAACAGGCGTTACTATTCACGGGCTATTCACGGGTATAAAAATGTTACTCATGATGCCAATTATTTCGAGATTGGGCACACTTCATTTTATCATACTAAGCATTTTCCATGCTGTGGTATGCTATTTGAATAAATGACCAGGATAAAACATTCATTACCGATAATTGAGTCAGGAAAAATGCGCACAGCATGCAACGAGAATCGCTGTTGTTTTTTCTACCGGAATTTCTTTAATGCCTTCATGACCTTTATGTTCGCGAAAGAAATAAAAACATATTGGCCAGATACACATGTGTAAACATTTTGAAGCTTTCCATTGATAAGCACTGTAGTTGCATCATATTCCATACGCTCAAACCACTGTTTACGCAAGTCTGCTGTCAAAATACCGGCCTCATTTGCAAATCCATTTATCCAGCCAGTGCTTGGTTTGTTGTAACTATCTGTAATGTAGCTTATCATCTCCGACGTCTTTGTCAAAGAAACGTTGCAACGGATATTCTGCAAAAGATGCGTATGTTTGGCCCGTAATTAACGTCATCTTTTTATCATAGGCAGAAAACTACTGGATATCTCTTTTGAACTGTAACCATTAAAAACTAATTGTTGCAAATTTGTTCGATAATCACCGTAATTTCGTGTATCATAGGCTTGGAGCTGGGGCTGACTGGAATCCGCATTACAATCAAAACTACACGTGGGAAGAGGTTGACGCTATCCTTGCTAAAATCAAATCCTGCGTTGAAAAAGTCCATTATGGACTGCTCAGAATGAAAATCGGCAGGAAAACATAGACTTCATCAATGTATACAGTATCCGAGACCCATCCTCTTGCAAATCAAAACTGAGGATTTTTATCATTCGCTGCAAAACACGAAGATAGGCTTTGAGCACGAGGTCCTCTACGTCTTCGTCCCTCAAGTACAGCTGTTCAATTCAGATGGGGAGAAAGAAACCGTGAATGTTTATACAAAATTCAACATCATCGATCTTTCGTCCGGCAGCCTTGCAGTAGTCATTTCAAAAGGAATAAGCCAATCGACTATCTGTTCCGTTGATGGTGCAGAGGAAAGGAGATGGCCCAGCATTTCATGCTGGTTTGTCAAATCATGACAACTGCAATTGATACGGTGCCGAAAGCACGACTATGTCATTAAAGGAGAAGCTATCATGATGAAGAAAACCTTCTGCGAGGAATGCAGAAATGATGTGGAATATACCACTGTATCCTTTCCCATGACGGGCACGATTAAAGGCAAAGAGTATCACTATACCGGAATAGAAACGTGTTGCGCGGATTGTGGAAATCTCGTTTTTTTCCGGAGATTTCGGACGATAACCTGCGTGCACTTTACAGTGTGTTTCGAGAAGAGAATTCCTCTCTTACGTCTATGTAAGACAATCAGAGACTATACACAAATGGTGATATCATTCAGCATAAATGGCATTATTTGGTATTAACATGCATCTGACTTATTGCAAATAAGCCAAAAAAGTGTGAAAAACTGTGAAAAATCAGGAAAGCCTTATTCCATTTGGGAGCCATGAAGTCCCCGGAAGACAGTTAATCTTCCTTCTTAAAGCAGTTTTTTAAATCAAAAAATAACCAACATATCTGTTGGTTGTAATAACCGTTTGTTTATATCGAAAAGCTTATCTCCATGACGGCAGCGGAAAGTATTCGTTGATACCCGTGAACTGTAACAAACAGCCCGATTCGGTGCATGCTGACGGATACTTTTTCTGATTCCTGCCTCACCCTGTGTTCTGTATTTCCCATATGGGTGCTTCCCGGGTTTCCACGGGAAGCTCAGAAACGGCTTCACATTGCTGCAGTTCCGTGTTTTCCGGAATCAATTGACAGAACGTACGGCACGTTTTAGAATGCCCATCATGATTGAACCGGTGCGGCGCATCCGTCGTTGCCAGGGACAGCTGACTATCTGTGATCCGGATACCGGCAGATGCCGTTGTCACCATTGCATTTCCTCACTCTGTTTTGCGGCATCACGGCAGAGAAGCAGCGTCTGCTCTTTTTTCATGGAGGTACAAATGCAGCAAAATGTCTGTGCAGTCATCTGCGAATACGATCCGTTCCATAATGGCCACAGGTATCTTCTGGAAACAGCACGGGAGCGAACAGGTGCAGATTACATTGTCTGCATTATGAGTGGCAATATCATGCAGCGCGGTTCCTTTGCCCGTTATGACAAGTTTCTGAGAGCGCGCTCCGCGCTGTGTGCCGGTGCTGATCTCGTACTCGAGCTTCCGGTCCGGTTTTCCTGCGCACCGGCACAGGATTTTGCTGCCGGCGGACTTGCCATTGCCGGAAGTCTCTCCGTGTGTACGCATCTGGCGTTTGGCTGCGAACCGGAACTGCTTCCGCTGCTTGACAGGCTTGCAGAAACCGTGCGCAATGAAACAGATGATTTTAAAAAACATCTCCGCGAAAAGCTCAGCTCCGGTCTGGCCTATCCGTCAGCCTACGCTGCAGCACTCAGTAAAACTATGCAGTATCCGGAACTTCAGAAACTGACCGCCGCACCAAATGCCATCCTTGCCCTTCAGTATCTTCGGGCAATACCGGACACCATTCAGCCGGTTGCCATTTCCCGGATCGGCGCCTATCATGACAATGGCATTTCTGCTTACTCCAGTGCCAGTGCACTGAGAAACACCGCACAGGCTGGAAAACTGGCCGATGCTGCTTATGCCATGCCGGACCCTGAACCTTATCTTGAAGCCGAGCGGATACGGGATGTCCATGAACCGGATGCCCTGTCCCAGGTACTGCTTTATCTTCTGCGCACCGGAAATGCCGATGAACTTTCCAATATATCGGGTATGGGAGAGGGGATTCACAACCGCTTTATCGACTGTGCCTATCATGTGCCGGACCGCGAGTCACTCATACAGAGCGTCAAAAACAGACGTTTCCCATATACACGTCTTTCCCGCATCTGCAGCTGTATTCTGCTCGGCCTGACCCGGGAGATGGCCAGCAGGCTTTCTGTCCCCGAATATGTCCGCGTACTCGGATTCCGTCGGACTGCCGCGCCGCTGCTGCGGCAGATTAAAGACAACTGCACCTCCATCCCCCTGATTGCCCGCGCACGGGATCTGCCATCCGCTTCTTTGCAGTATCAGCTTGACCACCGGGCACAGATTCTCTGGTCCCTAGGCTGCAGCAACCCAGATCTCCGTCAGGGAAACCGTGATCTGTCTTCACCAACGGTTGTTATCTGAGCCTCCATCATCCAAAAACTGCAAGACCGCCTCATGGCGGTCTTGCTTTACAGTTTCATCTGAATGGCTTTCTGGAGCACTTTTCTGGCAAGCGGTGCAGCATTCCTGCCGCCGCTTCCGCCGTTTTCAATGAGCACACACACTGCATACGGCGCTGCGCTGTCAGTCACATATCCCACAAACCAGGCATGGGCATCAACGCTCTTGTCATTGCTGACCTCCGCCGATCCGGTTTTGCCCGCTACCGTGTAATTGCTGAGTGCAGCCCGCGTTCCTGTCCCGTTCCTAACCACATCAATCATGTCCTGTTCGAGCCGCTCTGCTGTCGTATAAGTGATGACGCTCCGGTCCGCAGCCACAAATGGCAGGATGCGGTCCGAACCGCCTGCAGTAATGATCCTGTGCAGCAGACGCGGCTCCTTGAAGACACCCCTGTTGGCAATCGTACAGGCAATGAGCGCCATATGGAGCGGTGTAGCCAGAACGCGGCCCTGTCCAATCGATGACCAGGCGAGATCCTCAGGGCTGAGATCGTCTATGGGATAACTGGAATTGTATACAATCATGTCATTGAACATGAAATTTTCATTGAAGCCCAGCTGACCAGCCGTATCCCCTATCAGGCGATATCCCAGCTGCTGGGAAAGTGCTGCAAACGTGGTATTGCATGAATTTGCAAATGCGCTTCTCAGATTCTGAATGCCATGTGCGGAAGTTTCTGTCACGGAGTAATTTCCAACCGGATAATATCCGGTGCAGTCAAAGGCAAAATCATCCAGATTTGACAGATGGTCCACAGCCGAAATCATGGTGACAATCTTAAAGGTGGACCCCGGCGGATACAGGCCCTGCGTACAGCGGTTCATCAGGGCGCCGGCTTCAGGATCTCCCAGCGCCGCCTCAAGATTGACCGGATCAAACTGCGGCAGGGATACCATGGCCAGTACTTCTGCCGTCTTGTAATTCATGACCACGACGGCGCCGCGCTTGCCGGACGGAAACTGTTCCGTAATATAGCCGGACAGTTCCGAGGAAATGGTCAGCTCCAGGCTGTCCCCTTCCTGCTCCTGTCCTGTGACGGCATCCCGGACGCGTTCAAACAGGCTGGTTTTGAATCCCAGCAGGTACTGGGCATGAAACGTATCCACACCGGTTGACACCTTCCCGTCGCTGTCGCCGACCACCTGCGAAACAGACCTGCGGATTTTTTCACTGCTGTTGTAGTGCCGTTTGCCGTCTGTTCCCGTATAGGCCAGCACAACCCCGGAACGGTCCATCACCTGTCCCATTTTCACATATCGTTTCTGGTTGTTGATCCGCGGATTGTACGGATTTGCCACCCAGCGTCCGCCATAGATATAAACTGAATAGCAGAAATATGCAATGGTCAGGGCAAACAGCCCGAGCATCAGAAAAATCATCAGCCGGGAACGCAGACGTATGATCTTAATTGCGAATGCCCCCTTTAAGCAGAATGCCATCCTCAGCTTCCATTTGTGCGCGTCCTGCAATACCGTGCACGATACCGATCATGGTCATGCAGGACAGCAGGGAGGAACCGCCGTAGCTGAGGAACGGCATTGTGACGCCAGTCAGCGGAACCAGTTTAATCACGCCGGCTGTTATCATGAATGTCTGGATGCCAAGCATGGCAGCCGTGCCATACCCGAGAAGCATGGTCAGAGAATGGCGTGAACGGCTGCTCAGCATGACTGTACGCAGGAGAAGCAGCGCGTAGACTGCCAGAAGAAGCACACCGAATATCTGTCCAAACTGTTCACAGATCACAGCAAAGATAAAATCATTGTAATATGCGGGAATCTTTTCTGGCGTGCCCTGTCCAAGGCCCATGCCAAACAGTCCGCCCGAACTGATTGCTAGAAGCGCCTGTATAATCTGATACCCGCCGCCCGTCGGATCGCTCCATGGATTCCGCCACATGGCAACACGCACTTTGACATGGGCAAACATTCTGTAGCCCATCACGGCAGCACCGACACCGCCGACAGCCCCCAGCATCGTAAGCGGGATGTTGCCGCAGGCAACATAAAAGACCGTCAGTGTGGAAAGATAATAGATAAGTGCGGTGCCCAGGTCGCGCTGGAGCATGAGAATCAGAAGACAGACGCCGGAAAACAAAAGCGCCGGCATCATCTGAATCAGCGTACGGTGCGCACTGAAGTAATACGCAAGGGCAAAAACCGCTGAGATTTTGACCAGTTCACTGGGCTGGAACGAACCGAGAAGCGGCATACTTACCCAGTTCTTGGCACCATTGTTCCACTGTCCATAGATCAGGGGCAGCACCAGAATGCCGATTCCCGCAATCATCAGAAAAATCGTCACGCCGTGATAGCGATTAAGATGCGTGACTGCCAGGCAGGCAATGACCATCCCCCCGAGACTGAGCGCATACGACAGAATCTGCCGGTTTCCCCGGAGGGGTGAAACCGTACACAGCGTTACAATGCCTACGCCGCACAGGAAATTTGTAAGCGCCATAATCAGCGCATCCATCCGCAGAAAGCGGGGCAGAATCAGGCTGGTAAACAGCCCCAGCGGTACGATTACCGCAATCATGGCGACCGAATCCATGCCGACGGTCTGCTGCGTATGGGCAGCCGCCAGCATGAGGCCAAGCGTTTCAAAAACAGCAGTCAGAACGGCGATGAGCACAACCGGAAAATCCGGTTTCCTCCTGATCAGGGACGCAAGTTCCACTGCCGTCACACCACCCCTGGCCTGCCCCGGATTCCGGTTCACCTGCTTCGCCGCTTTCCGGACATCTGTCATATGCTCAGGCCGCAGACGGGACTTTTCTTTCTTCCCGCTTCCGCGCGAATCAGTGCCTGCTGTTTCGCTTTTCCCCCGCACGGATCCGGCAGCCTCGGGCGGCTTTTCGGTGCGCCTCATCCTCCGGCCGGTGTAGACTTCTTCTCTCTTCTTCGGCATCCTTCCGCTCCCCCGCAGCCGCCGTCAGGCTTCATCCTGTGTTTTGTTTTCAGCAGCCTTCTGCCGCCTGCTTTTCTTCGATCCCGCTGTACCGATGCTTCCGATGCCTTTCCCGCGGCCCTTGTGGACCTGTGCCCTTCTGGCACGGGTTACATACGGATCCTCCATCTTTTCACGTGTTCCCGGATGATCCTCATAAATTCTAAGTTCCATTCCGATGCCGTTCACCGTCAAAACCGCACCGTTCAGCATTTCGGCCTCATCGCCCGGTTTCAGTGTCTCTCCGTCCACCTGTATGGCATCGCGCTGTATCGGAACCAGATGCATCCGGTTCCCATCCACCCAGAAAAAGGCGGAGCGCAGATGAAGCCTGCGGACCGACAGAACAACATCACAGCCCGGTGCCGCGCCAAGCGTTCCTTCATAGGGGATATACAGCACTGTGCCTGCCGCAAGCTTTTTCGTCCCGCCCGTCCGTACAGTCAGTTCGCC
The DNA here is from genome assembly GCA_017469025.1 of Clostridia bacterium. Lineage (GTDB taxonomy): Bacteria > Bacillota > Clostridia > Christensenellales > Aristaeellaceae > Ventricola. The sequence continues at coordinate 36,079 of JAFUHD010000113.1, read as the reverse complement.
CGCATACGCAATCTGCCGTTTTTCTCTGGCCACTCTTCTATATGTGCGGTGATCCGTCAGCGTTTTCCGCATTGCAGACAGCACAATGGCCAGAATCATAAGCGCAGACAGATAGCCGAATACCATGGATAATACCGAATACCATGCATCCATACACCAATAAATCTCCAAATTGAATCTTCTGATGATTATAACACATTTTCCACTGTTTATGAAAAACGATTCCTGAGCCTTTCGCCGCGGCGGCAGACCGAGACCATTCTGATGAAAGATGCACCGCATTCAGCGCCCGTTCTCCCCCCGCCGGAGGGTGACTGCTTGCCAAAAAATGGACATCTGTGTATAATGGGCGCATTCCTTAATCAGTCCAATATGATTCAAGAACAGGAGATGGCCCAGCAATACATGCTGGTTTGTCAAATAATGACACCTGCGATTGATACAAAGCCGAAAGCACGACTATGACATTAAAGGAGGTTCGCCATGTCTGATGAACGGATGCTGATTGTCGGCGGTCACCGTCTCGAAGGGACCGTCCATGTAAGCGGCGCCAAAAATTCCGCCGTTGCCATCATCCCTGCCGCCATCCTTTGTGATACCCCCTGTGTCATAGAAAATCTGCCTGATATCGAGGACGTCCGCGTATCCGTGGAGATGCTCAACTATCTGGGTGCCACCGTGGAATGGAATCCGGATACCGGCACCATGACCGTTGACGCCTCGACCATTACACGGACGGATGTACCGCTCGAACTGTCCCGCAAAATGCGGGCCTCTTCCTACTATATTGGTGCACTCCTCGCAAAGTTCGGCGAAGCGCAGGTTCCCATGCCCGGCGGCTGCGACATCGGGCGCCGCCCGATTGACCAGCATCTCAAGGGCATGCGTGCGCTGGGGGCCAATATTGAAACGTCCTACGGCATGGTCGTTGCCCAGTCTTCCGGCCTTGTGGGGACCGACATTTTTATGGACATGGTTACCGTCGGCGGCACCATTAACGTCATGCTGGCCGCATCACATGCAGAGGGCATGACCACCATCCACAATGCCGCCAAGGAACCCCATATCGTTGATCTGGCCAACTTTCTCGGTTCCCTGGGCTGCAGGATCAAAGGCGCCGGAACCGATACCATCCGGGTACGCGGCACCAGTCACCTGGCTGCCCGGCGTTCCTATGCCATCATCCCCGATCAGATCGAAACCGGCACACTCATGATTGCCGCTGCCGGGACCCATGGAGATGTCACCATTACCGGCTGCATTCCCACCCACATGGAGGCACTGACCGCCAAGCTGCTTGAAATGGGAGCACGCGTGGATGAAAAAGATGACGCCATACGTGTCCGGTCAATGGGCGAACACCGGTCCGTTTCCTTTAAGACGCAGGTCTACCCGGGCTTCCCCACAGACCTCCAGCAGCCCATGAGTGCACTGCTTTGCACGGCCAGCGGCACCTCACGCGTAGTTGAAAACATCTTTGAGTCCCGTTTCCGCCATCTGGCTGAAATGGAGCGCATGGGGGCAAACGTCAGGGTCTATGAACAGACTGCTGTCATTGAAGGCGTTCCGCAGCTGCATGCGGCAGCTGTTGAAGCCAGCGATCTTCGCGCCGGCGCGGCACTTGTCATTGCCGGACTCATGGCGCAGGGCACAACGGAGATCTACAATACACACTATATTGACCGCGGATATGAGCATCTCGAGGACAAGCTCAACGCGCTCGGTGCAGAAATATCCAGATTCTGCCCCTGAAATATGATCCAATCTGTATTTTTATTCACCAGAAATACCGAATTTTCTGGTGAATCTTTTTATGTTCAGTCAATTTTTCGGCCGTTTTCCCGGCAAACCGGAATTTTTCCTTGTCACCTTTGATATCATCATGATATAATGCTTCGACTTGTGTGCATGCGTGCATATGCCGCTTACAGAGGATACACTGTTTTGATGTGCCGCGATTTCTTTCTCTCGTCTGACTCCGGACATACAGCTGCGGCACGCCGGGTCCGCGCATTTGCACAAGGATTCTATTAACCGGGAGGTTTCTTTCATGCCCCTGATGCAGGAATATAACAAAGACGCCATCAAGGAGTCCATTCTCAATAAGCTCCTCCGTTACTACGGCGTTACTCTCGAGGAAGCCACACCCAAGCAGATCTATGCCGCCGTCGCCTCTACCGTGCGCGACCAGATCATGCTGAAATGGCGCTTTGAGAAAGAAGAACGTCTCAACTCCAAAGCAAAACGCCTTTATTATCTTTCCATCGAATTCCTGACCGGCCGCTGGCTGCACAACAATCTGCTGAACCTCTGTTCAACTGATGAATATGTGAAAGCCTTTGACGAGCTCGGCCTCACGCTGCGCGGCGTGCTCCACGAGGAGCCGGAACCAGCACTTGGCAACGGCGGTCTCGGCCGTCTTGCTGCCTGCTTCCTGGATTCTCTCGCAACCCTTGACTATCCGGCCATGGGCTGCACCATCCGCTATGAGTACGGCCTGTTCCGTCAGCGTATCGTAGACGGACAGCAGGTTGAGATTCCGGACGAATGGCTGACCTACGGCAACGCGTGGGAAATCCCGACGCAGAAGGACGCTGTGCTGGTCCGTTTCGGCGGTCATGTCGTCGAGCAGTGGGTTGATGACATCAACTACGTCACCCTCGAGGATACCGAGGATGTCGTTGCTGTTCCTTATGATCTGCCCATTATCGGCTATGACAGCGATGTCGTAGACCGTCTGCGCTGCTGGAGTGCGGTTCTCCCGCAGAACTTCAACTTCGAGCGCTTCTCCACCGGTGACTTCTACAGCTCCACGCGCGACAGTTCCTCTATTGCGGCACAGATTTCCAAAGTGCTGTATCCGGAGGACAAGTCCTACAACGGCAAGAAGCTGCGCCTCATGCAGGAGTACTTCCTCGTCAGCGCCAGCCTCCAGTATGCGATCCGTGACTTCAAGCGTGTAAACGGTGACAACATCCGTCTGCTGCCGGATAAGGTTGCTTTCCATATCAATGACACCCATCCGGCCCTGGTCATTCCTGAACTGATGCGCATCCTGATCGATGTGGAGCGTCTGTCCTGGGAGGAAGCAGAGCAGATCACCATGGCAACAGTTGCCTACACCAACCACACCATCATGTCCGAGGCCCTCGAGAAGTGGCCGGAATCCATGGTCCGCGAAACCCTGCCGCGTATCTACACCATCATGCAGGAACTCAACCGCCGTCTCTGCCAGCGTCTGTTCGACCGCTTCCCGGGACAGTGGGAGCGCATCGGCCATATGGCCATCCTCGCCTACGATCAGGCGCACATGGCAAACATGTGCATCGCCTACTCCAAGATGACCAACGGCGTATCCCAGCTGCACGGTGATATCCTGAAGCGCAGCACCTTCTCTGACTATTATGAGGTCATGCCGGAGAAGTTTACAGCAATCACCAACGGCATCACACCACGCCGCTGGCTCATGCTGGCCAACCCGGCTCTGACCAGGCTGCTGGACGAAGCAATCGGCCTCGGCTGGCACAAGGACCTTATGGAGCTCGAAAAGCTGCTGCCGTTTGCAGATGACGCTGCTTTCCAGGACAAGTTTGCTGCCGTCAAGCATGAGAACAAGGAACACTTCATGCACTGGATCAACCGGCATCAGGGCCTTGTGCTCGATCCGGACTCCATGTTCGATGTACAGGTCAAGCGTCTGCACGAATACAAGCGCCAGCTGCTCAATGCGCTGCACATTCTTGTTCTCTACAACCGCATCTGTGACGATCCGAATTACAGCATGCCGCCCCGTACGTTCATCTTTGGCGCCAAGGCAGCTCCGGGCTACTATCGTGCCAAGGAAATCATCCACTTCATCAACGTACTTGCCGCACACATCGCCAAGAACGAGCGTGCCTCCAAGTTCCTCAAAGTGGTCTTCCTGCAGAACTACAATGTTTCCACTGCTGAAGTACTCATCCCTGCCAGCGAAGTCAGCGAACAGCTGTCCACCGCTTCCAAGGAAGCCAGCGGTACCGGCAACATGAAGTTCATGATGAACGGTGCTGTCACCATCGGCACACTGGACGGTGCCAATGTCGAGATTGCCGATCTGGTCGGCCTTGACAACTGCTACATCTTCGGCATGCGTTCTCATGAGGTTGAGGCGCTCTATGCCGCCGGCACCTACCGTTCTCTCGACATCTATGAGACCAACGCTGAACTGCGCCGTGCGCTCAACATGATGTTTGACGGCACCCTTACGCCGGACAACCCGCGCATGTTCGAAGGCCTCTATCGCGCCCTTGTCTTCTCTGACAACGGCGGCATGGCAGATCCGTATCTGGTCCTCAAGGACTTCGGATCCTATCAGGACTGCCAGAACCGTCTTATCCGCGACTATCAGAATACCCGCGCCTGGACCCGCAAGGAGATCATCAACGTCGCCAAGAGCGGCATCTTCTCCTCCGACCGCACGATCCGCGAATACAACGATAAGATCTGGCATCTCAAGCCGCTCATCAAGAAGTAATCCAAAGGGGAACTGCTCCGGCAGTTCCCCTTTTTTGTTTACACATCAATAAAGGGCAGCAGGCTGTGCCTGCTGCCCTATGTGAAAAGAGGGGTGAAAAAGAATTGTCATCTATATAAACAGGATAAATCCTGGGAATGCGGTACTTAGTTTGCCATGATGTCCATCATGGACATGATATTTTCAGGCTGCAAACGGTTCTGGCGCATCATCATCAGCATGCCATAAAGCATCGTGCCTGCAATCTGGTCTGCCATTTGGGTCGGTCTGCCGGCTTCATCCAGCATCTGTGCCACCATCTTCTCCATTGCCGGCAGCAGATGATCTGCCATACGGTCACACATATCACAGTAAACCGCCATGCTCTGGGGCAGCTTCAGGTCTTCAATCATCGGACTCGTAAACCGCTTTTTCCATTCATCGCCTGAAAAAAGACGTGCCAGCTTTTCGCGTCCAGTGCCCGCTTCAGATGCAATCCGGTTTGCCTCTGATTCAAGGTATGCACAGTACCCTTCCACTACACTCTTGACCATCTCGTCCTTGGTCGTGAAATAGTAGTAAAAAAGTCCCTTTGCAACCTTTGCCCCATCCGTGATTTCTGATACAGAGGTACGGACAAATCCCTGTCTTGCAAACAAAGCTGATGCAATGGCAACCATTTCCGCCTTGCGTTCCTCAGGTGTCTTTGTAATTCTCATCTGCCATACCTCCCATAGTCTCAGTTCAGGCTTTCGGCACCGAAGATGTTCCATCTGCATGGATCCGCCACCCGGTTCATTTGATACCGGCCGCGCTTTTCAGTACTCCGTTTGTTTTACCGATGCCTGTATTATACTTTTTCATCATTTGATTACAACCGATTTCTGTCCAATTATACGTTTCCCTGTTCAAACTGTCTTTTTGCATGTTTTTCCCGCATCCGCCTTTCTGCTGTCCTGACACTGCCTGCCGCATCCCGTCCGGACAGCCGTGTCTTCCACAAAACGTGCGAGATCACGGCATGTTCTTCACAAAATACAGTTCTTAGGATTGACACCGGTTCAAGTTCGTGATAGCCTTTCCGGCGGATATTCCGGTCCCAGGACACAATTTAAGCATTCTGTCCTGCCGGACCATACCTTTTGAGAGGAGTGATTCTGTGGAACCCACCACGTATGTATGCGGTCATCGGAATCCCGATACTGATTCAATTGTTGCGGCCATGGCATATGCCAGCCTTAAAAATACGCTCGGCGAGAGCGGCTATATTCCTGCCCGTTTAGGACATCTGAATGATGAAACCAGTTTTCTGCTGAAGCGTTTCGGCTTTCAGCCGCCTATGCTGCTGTCTACCGTGCGCACACAGGTACGCGATATTGAATTCGACCGTCCACCCAAGCTTGGAAAAAGCGTTCCCGTCAGTCATGCATGGGAACTCATGCAGGAAAACCCGAATCTGAGCGCCCTGCCGGTCACCAATGAAGATGGCACCCTTTTCGGCATGGTAACTGCCGGCGGAATTGCTGAAAGTGACATGCACGCCATTTCCTGTCCCGTCATTGATGATGCACCCATCTTCAATGTACTGTCTGCCATTGAGGGGACGGTCATCAATCAGGATGAAAACGTCTTTGACAGTATCTCCGGCGAGGTAGTCTTTGCACTGCCGGATACCGGCGGGTATCTGCACAATGTCGGATCCAATTCCATCATTTTCTGCGGCCAGCAGGAGGACGTGGTTGAGAAGGCACTGCAGCTGCACGTCAACTGCATCATTCTCTGTCAGAGCAATCTTGCGGAAAAATATCTCGGCATGTCCTCATCCACCTGCATTATCGCCACGCCATATGATGCATGGCGCGCCGCCCGCCTGCTTTATCAAGCGATTCCGGTCAGCCGCATTGCCAAAACCGATGATCTCGTCAGCTTCCAGCTGGATGACTTCCTCGACGATGTTCAGGACGCCGTTCTCAAAAGCCGCTACCGCAGCTATCCGGTTCTCGACAGTGATGGAAAGGTTGTCGGCACACTCGGCCGGTATCATCTGATCCGTCCGAACCGCAAACGTCTGATACTGGTCGATCACAATGAAATGAGCCAGTCCGTCCCGGGTCTTGAACAGGCAGAACTGGTTGGCATCATTGATCATCACCGTCTGGGCGATGTGGAAACCGGCTATCCGGTATTCATGCGCAATGAACCGGTCGGATCCACCAATACCATCATTGCAACCATGTTCCAGGAACACGGCCTTATGCCCAGCGAATCACTGGCCGGTCTCATGGCAGCCGCCATCATCAGCGACACCGTCATGTTCAAGTCGCCTACCACAACGCCCAAGGACAAGCGCATCGCGGAGCGTCTGGCGCGCATTGCCGGTCTTGAACTGGAAGCGCTTGGAAAGGAAGTCTTCTCCGCCGGCTCTGCCGACAAACCGGCAGATGTACTCCTCAAGACAGACTTCAAGGAGTATCACCTGACCGATCACCGTGTCGCCATCAGCCAGATCACGACCATGGATTCAGCGTCACTCCTCAAGCGTCAGCCGGAATTCCTGACCGAAATGACCAAAATCAAGGAGGATGGCGGTTATGACATGCTGCTCCTCATGATCACCGATGTTCTGCGTGAGGGCACGGATCTCGTTTTCATCGGCGACAAGGAAATCATCCGTCAGGCTTTCAATCTGCAGAAGATCAAAGGGAATCACGTTTTCCTGAAAAATATCATGTCCCGCAAAAAGCAGATGGTCCCCGCGCTGGCCATTCTCTGGGGCTGACAGGCGCCGGATTTAGCAGATGGATAAATGGTACCAGGCAATACAAAACCGTACGGTTAACGCCCGTTTCGGGCGCACTGCATAATGCCGGACTGTTTCCCGCCCGGGATACAGAACTCCCGTATCTGCTTAAATGGAACACATGACTTCTTTGTGCTTTTCCTGCTTGCATTTTCGTATCTGAGCCACTATAATAGCGCGCGTGAGGTGAAAAACATGGAAACTAGAGTCGCCGTTGTCAGCATCATCGTTGAAAAGCCGGATGCCGTATCCGGTGTTAATGATCTGCTTCATAATTACGCCGATTACATTGTCGGACGCATGGGCATCCCGTACCGGACACGCGGGGTCAACATTATCTGCGTCGTTATAGATGCACCACAGGACAAAATCAATTCCCTTACCGGTGCGCTTGGCCGTTTTGACGGCATCACCGCCAAGGCTGCCTATTCCACGCTCTGATCTCCCGCCGGATGCCGCTGCATCCGTTTCTGACAACTGAATAATTTTTTCATCCCCTGACACCGAAACGAAACTTGAGGTGAAAGACAAGATGTAGCGCTTATCAGCCGTATCCTGTTTTGGGGATACGGCTTTTTTTGATTTGGAGGAACCGTAATTCATGAGTCTGTCAAATACCCCTGCCGCCGAACGCATCCACATCGGCTTTTTCGGCCGGCGGAATGCCGGAAAATCCAGCCTCGTCAATGCCATTACCGGACAGGCACTGTCCGTTGTTTCAGACATTAAGGGAACAACAACAGATCCGGTTGCAAAAACAATGGAACTGCTGCCGCTTGGCCCTGTTGTCATTCTGGACACACCAGGATTTGATGATGTCGGTGAACTCGGTGCCCTGCGTGTTGAGAAAATGGAACAGGCCCTCACGCGAACGGACATCGCCGTTCTGGTCATTGATGCCTGCACAGGTCTGACCGGAGATGACCGGGATTTTCTCGCCCGTCTCACGGAAAAAAGACTGCCGCATCTGATTGTCTATACCAAATGCGATCTGTGCAGCGAAACAGCAGAGCCGGATCCCAAAGCCTGTCGGGTCAGCGCTGCAACCGGCATGGGCATCCATGCACTCAGGGAGCGCCTTGCCGCGCTCATGCCGCGTGCTGCAGAAAAGCCCATTGCCTTCGATCTTGTCCGCTCCGGCCATCTGGCCATACTGGTCTGTCCCATTGACTCAGCGGCACCGAAAGGCCGCCTGATTCTGCCGCAGCAGCTGGTTCTCAGGGACCTTCTGGACCACGGCCGCGGCGCACTGGTTGTGCGTGAAACCGAACTGGCCGGTGCACTGTCCGCGCTCAAAGAGGCACCGGATATCGTCATTACGGACAGTCAGGCATTTCGCGTTGTTGCCGACACCGTCCCTGAGGCCATCCCTCTCACCTCCTTTTCTATCCTTATGGCACGCTATAAGGGATTTCTTGAAACTGCACTCCGGGGTGTTTCCACGCTCAGTCATCTTACTGCAGACAGTACCGTCCTTCTCGCAGAGGGATGCACCCATCACCGCCAGTGCGGAGATATCGGAACGGTCAAAATACCTGGATGGCTGCGGCAGCATGTCGGTCATGATCTTAAGATTGCAACTGCCAGCGGCCATGACTTTCCAAAGGACCTCTCTGCATATGCCGCCGTCATTCATTGCGGCGGATGCATGATTACGGAGCATGAGGTTCAGGAACGCATGCATCAGGCAGAGCATCAGCAGGTTCCCTTTACCAATTACGGAACCGCCATTGCCCTGATGACCGGCACACTGGAACGGAGTCTTCGCCCGTTCCCGGAACTGCATGCCCTGATTGCACCGGAGGTTCATTCATGACTGAACGGGTACAGCAGCTCATTAGCCGTCTGACTGAATTTCATTCCCTTTCCGAGGAATCGTATCGGGAACTGATTGATGCCTGCTCTCCGGAAACCGCACAGGTGCTGGCAGTAGAAGCAGACAGGATTCGCCGCGGCATTTATGGAACAGATATCTATATCCGCGGTCTGATTGAGATCAGCAATATCTGCCGGAACGACTGCCGGTACTGCGGTATCCGCAGAAGCAATACAAACTGCAGCAGGTATCATCTCCCGCCGGAAACCATACTCAGATGCGTGGCATTGGGCTACACGCTGGGATTCCGGACATTTGTCCTTCAGGGCGGGGAAGACCCCTATTACACGGATGACCTGCTCGTCTCCCTGATCCGTTCCATTAAATCCGCCCATCCAGACTGTGCCGTTACGCTTTCCCTGGGGGAACGCGGCAGCGAAAGCTTCCGCCGTCTGTATGAAGCCGGCGCGGACCGGTATCTGCTCCGCCATGAAACTGCAGATGAAGCACACTATAACCTGCTGCATCCGCCTGAACTGTCGTTCCGGCACCGTATGGACTGTCTCACGGCACTCCGCGAAACGGGGTATCAGGTTGGATGCGGGTTCATGGTCGGTTCTCCGTATCAGACAAGTGCCCATCTTGCAAAGGATCTCAAATTCATCGAAACCTTCCGTCCGGAAATGTGCGGCATAGGCCCGTTTATCCCCCATCATGATACCCCGTTCGCTGCATTTCCCGCCGGCACCGTATCCATGACCTGCTATCTGCTGTCCATCATCCGCCTCATTCTCCCCGATGTGCTTCTTCCGGCAACCACAGCGCTCGGCACCATTCATCCAGCCGGACGTGAGCTTGGCATACAGTCAGGTGCCAACGTTGTCATGCCGAATCTGTCACCGGAGGATACACGCGGACGCTATGAACTCTACGACAACAAGCTCTGCACCGGCGTAGAATCTGCAGACCATCTGAACGAGCTTAAGCAGCGGATGGATGCCATAGGATACCGCATCGTCGTCAGCCGGGGCGATGTCAGGAGGACTGTTCATGCATAGCAGACAGACCGTCTCTGCCATTCTCCGGCATCTCCGTCCTCTCATTGGCATTGCTGCGGTCTTTCTGATCTGGCACTGTGCCTGTACATTCGGTCATATCAGTGCATATGTACTGCCTGCTCCCCGGAAAGTCTTTCAGACATTCCTCAAAATGACCGGCTCCGGTGAGATCATGCGGGACATTCTGGTCAGTTTCGGCCGCGTCTTCCGCGGGTTTGGCATTGCATTTGCGCTGGCATTTCTTCTGGCCATGCTCCGCATAGCTTTTCCATCCGCGGAACCCTTCTATGCCCCTTTCGTACAATTCTTCCGGAATGTCCCTCCGATCTCCATGATTCCCTTGCTTATTCTGTGGTGCGGCATTGGCGAAACCACCAAAACCGTTATCATTGTGCTGGCTGCATTCTTTCCCATGTATCTGGCCATTGTCAAGGGATTCACCAGTGTTGACCCGAAACTCCTGGAAGTTGCCAGGGTTTTCGAGTATCCCCTGTACAGAACGTTTCTGCGCGTCATTCTGCCGTCCGCCCTGCCGGATATTCTGCTCGGCATGCGCACCAGTCTCGGATATGCATGGCGGGCCATTATCGGAGCAGAAATGGTCGCCGCATCAACCGGTCTGGGACACATGATTCTGTTTGCCCAGCAGATGTCCAGAACGGATAAAGTGATTGTCGGTATCTTTGTCATCGGTACAGTCGGGTGCCTGACCGACTTCATTCTGGGCAGGCTCATCAGGCGTTTTGTCGGCGGGAGGGCGCAGCATGGCTGGGATTGAACTAAGGAATCTGAACAAATCCTACACCGTGGACGGCCGGATACTGCCTGTTCTCCGCGACCTCACACTGAGCCTTGAATCCGGTGCCATTACCGTACTGCTGGGCAAAAGCGGATGCGGTAAAACCACCCTTCTGCGGCTGATTGCCGGACTTGAAATGCCGGACAGCGGAGAGATCCGCTTTGGCAGCAATTCAAAAGCTGCATTTGTCTTTCAGGAACCGCGTCTCATGCCATGGCTCACCGTCCGGGACAACATCCAGTTTGGGCTTCGCCGCCGCGACATTTCGCCTGAAGACACTGACAGAATTATTGAAACCGTTGGTCTGACCGGATTTGAACGTGCCTACCCCCATCAGCTGTCAGGCGGAATGCAGCAGCGCACGGCACTTGCACGTGCCCTGATCTGCCAGCCGTCTTTCATCCTGATGGATGAGCCGTTTGCCGCGCTGGATCATTTTACCCGGGAAGATATGCAGCAGGCTCTGCTCGAAATCCGTGAAAAAACCAGTGCCAGCATACTGTTTGTTACCCATTCCATCGATGAAGCGCTGACACTGGGCGATGAAATCGTTCTCCTTTCCGGCGGCATTGCTGCCTCGCACTATCCGGTCTCTCTGCCGCATCCACGCAGTCTGTATGCAGATGATATCATCGCCATACGGCGGCAGATCATTGCCGGACTGGAACATGCACTCTGACGAATCCCGCCTGACGGCGGTTTTCCTCCGCAGAACACAGCGCCGTACTGCATCGCTTCTGCGGACATATTATCAATTTGGAGGTTTCCCATGAAAAAATATGTCAGTCTTATGATTGCCCTTCTGATTGCACTTTCCCTTGCCTCTGCGCTTGCAGACGGTCTGTCAGTTGATCACCTGACCGTAACCTATGTCACCTCGCCACTCAATGTGCCCAGCATTGTTGAGAAGGAAAACGGCATCTTTTCAAGCGTTCTCGGTATTCCGGTAGACTATGCAGAAATTACCTCCGGCGCCGATCAGACACAGGCCCTCGCCTCCGGCGATGTCCAGCTGCTCTATGCCGTCGGCGGCACATCCGTTATTCTCTCCGCCGCCAATGGCGCTGATATCAAAGTGCTGAACATGTACAGCCGGGCACCTGAGGCTTTCTGTATGTACAGCAAGGATGAAACGCTTACAACGCCCGAATCTCTCCGCGGCAAGGTCATTGCCGGCCCGGCAGGCACCAATCTGCATGAACTGCTCGTTGCCTATCTGAATACTGCCGGCATGACCATCGACGATGTCCAGTATGTCAGCATGGGCATTCCGGATGCCAAAGCCGCCCTGGACGGCGGCAGTGCCGATGTTGCCCTTTTGGGCGGTGCAGCTGCCTATAACGCATCTCTTCAGGGATATCACCTGGTCGCCAATGGCAAAGGACTGATCAAAGCGATCATTGCCGTTGCTGTTACGAAAGAATTCGCTGATGCCCACCCGGATGTGATTGCCAAAATAACAGAGGCCCAGGAGAAGATCACGTCAACCATTGATGCTGATCCTGAAGCTGCCTATGCACTGACCGCCACCTATCTCGATCTCAGTACAGACGCTGTCCGCGAAATGACCACCGCTTATGATTTCTCGCTCGCCATCTCCGAAGATGATGTCAATGGATTCCAGAAAACCGCCGATTTCATGGCCGCTTCTGAAATGATTGATGCCCCTTATGACGTTTCAGGCCTGTTTCTGAACTGATCCTTTTCAAAGCCAGGCGTTCGCAGCCGGCTGTTATAATAAACGAATATAATAGCCCAGCATTGACGATTCCTAAAGGCTCGCTGCGCTGTTTCAAATAAGATGAAAGCGCAATGATAACTCTGTTGATCTCTTAAAATGCATCAAAAAAGCGCAGGAAACGCCTGCGCTTTTTTCATATCCGTCAGATCACGGAAACGCTGTCAAATGCCATTACAGTGCGACGGTTACTGTCTTCAGGTCCTTTTCTGCCGCGCTGCCGCCCACATGGATCGGATAATCCATATGCTCAAGCACCCAGGTTCTTGTAGACGGTTCATAGTACTCGAGCTTCTCAAGCGGTACACGAATGGTGACCGGCTTCATCTCTCCGGGGTTCAGGGACACACGGGCAAAGCCTGCCAGCTGTTTCACAGGACGATCCACCGCGGAGTTGATGTAACCGGCATATGCCTGCACAACCTCAGTTCCGGCACATGTGCCAGTGTTGGTAACCGTAGTACCGATAATCAGCGCATTCCCTTCAACTTTTGCTGTCGGTTCACCATAGCCGAAAGTCGTATAAGAGAGACCGTGGCCGTACGGGTATAATGGAGCAATGCCCTTCTTTTCAAGACGGGTATATCCATGATAGTACTCATAGTACTGATCCGTTGCCTCCCAGTCCACATATGGCAGATCGGTTTCTTTTACAGGAACGACAAAAGGCAGTTTTCCGGATGGATTGACATCACCAAAGAGAATCTCGGCAATTGCTGTGCCGCCTTCCATTCCCGGATAATAGGCCATGACAACGCTGTTCACACAGTCGATCCACTCGGTCATCATGATCATATTCCCGCCGATCAGTACCGCTGTACTTCTGGGATTGACCGGTCCAACCGCCTTAAGCAGCTCAATGTCATTGGCATGCAGTCCGAGAGACTGTTTACGGTCACCGCCAGTCGCGCCAAGATAATTGTCCGTCCCTTCAACGGCAACAAACTCACCCTCATCGTCATGGTTATAACCAACAATAAAGACAACTGCATCCGCCTCGGAAGCTGTCTTTTTGGCCGCTTCAATGTCGGATCCGTCAGCATAGAGGATCTCAAGGTCCGGTGCAGCCCTCTGAATGCCTTCCTCCGGCGTCACAACATACGCAGGACGGACGCGGCTCGAACCATAGTCGCCGATATTCGGTTTCTTTGCCAGCGAACCAATCAGGGCCAGCTTCTTTACCGATGCACGGTCAAGCGGCAGTACATCCTCATTCTTGACCAGTGTAATGCTCTCCTCAGCCGCACGCTTTGCCAGTTCAATATGATCCCTGCATCCAACAACGGACATGCCATATTCCTTATGCCCGCGGTCAAAGGCCAGAATTGTGCGGACAATACGCAGCGCTGCGTCATTAATCCGGGATTCGGGTACAAAGCCGTCCCTGACAGCCTGGACCAGCTTCTTTCCGAATTCAAGTGTCCACAGCATCTCCATATCCTGACCGCCGTTAGCTGCCTCAACCGTGTCCTTGACTCCCCAGCAGAAGTCAGACATGACAAAGCCGTCAAATCCCCACTGCTCCTTGAGAACCTCTGTCAGCAGATAATGATGGTGTCCGCAGTGCACGCCATTGTAACGGTTATAGCTGGACATGATGCTTGCTGCACCAGCATCCAGACAGTCCTTGAAATGCGGCAGATATACTTCCTTTTCCGTCCGCTGGTCACAGGTTACGGACACCTTGAACCGTGCATTTTCCATGTCATTGAATGCATAGTGCTTGACGCATGCCATGACGTCCTCTGCCTGCACACCGCGCACCAGTGCCGCGCCCATGGCACCGATATGGTGTGTTTCCTCGCCATAGCTTTCCTGGCTGCGTCCCCAGCCCGGATTGTACGGCAGATTGATGCACACGCCCGCAAACAGGTTGCCGCCGTATGCGCGAACCTCGCGTCCAATGGCGTGACCGATAGCCTCCTCCAGGTCGGTATCAAAGGAAGCACCACGGGCCATGGATACCGGAAAACAGGTTGTCTTGCCAACACCGCAGACCACACCGCGCGGGCCGTCGCAAAACTTCATCGGCGGAATATCAAACCGTTCAATACCGCCGGCGTCATACGGCAGTGCATTGTAGTGTGCATCCTCAGAGGCCAGCATGCCTCCAAGCACTTCAGAAATTTTCTCCGGCGGAATGCCCTGAATATCTATGTTTCCGGACATCAGGGATACTTTTTCTTCAAGTGTCAGCTGATCCACGATCTTCCGGGCTTCCTCTGTAAAAGCAAGCCGTTGTTCCTTTGTCTGTGCTTTTGACATTTTTACTCCTCCTTTTGTCAATGAGCGCCACTTTTAACGCTTCTGCATCGTATTTTACCTTATGGAAAAACGGCTTTCAAGGGGATACAGACATCCATTTTGTGTGGTCAATTCATCTTTTCTGTGACAGCCTCTCTGTCTTCGTGCGGCGTCCGTTCAACATATCTTTGGCATGCACAATCGTTCCCATCCAAACATAAGACGGAGACATTCCGAGTCATTAACTCACCATGGTCTGACAACAAAAAACGGTCACTTGGACATATACTATATCCCGTGACCGTTTTTTGCTGATAAAAGTATTCGTCAAACTGTTCTTGTTAACTGTAAAACAAGTCTTCGGCAGTCCTTATGTTAATGACACCGCACATTCAGGTCTCTGCCTTTTGTATTTTGAGAATCAATTCAGTTCTTTACTCTTTGCGGCAGCGTTCCATACAGAATCCATCTGGCTGAAAATCCGTACAGCTTTTCCATTTTCAAGGCAACCGGTACAGAAATCGGCTGCTCGCCTCTTTCCATCATACCCAGATACATCGCACTGATTCCAAGCTCTGCTGCCATATCCTTCTGCTTCATTCCCATCTGGTCTCTGGCAATTCTGAGACGTCCCTTTTCTCCGCGGCCCATCTCGCCATACAGGAGCCACCGGGGATTCGTTCCATATTTTGACTGCATTTTAAGCGCAATCGGCTCAGAAATCTGCTGCTGACCTGTTTCAATCAGGCTGATATACGCTGCACTGATATCGAGCTCCAGTGCCAGTTCCTTCTGTGTTTTCCCAATCCGCTTTCTCTCCTGCCTGAGCCGGTCTCCTCCTCCGATTCTTGTCATCATGTTCAGACCCTCCTGTAAAACAGTTTTTGACCCCATAACTATTGCACTTGTCACTTTTGACAAACCGGCGCAGATCACCGTTCCATATTCTCTTAATGGGCTGCAATCTCACCTTTTGATTTTGCGCCGGCACAGTTTCCCGTTATAACAGACAGAAACCGTTCCGCCATCTGTATCAGGCTGCATTTAGTATAATTTAAAATCGGCAAGTCGTCAACCTGTTTTTCATTGGTCCGGGTCAGGCGCAGCTTTTTTCAGCCTTTTTTCTGTTCCATCACTGTCATTCATGCCTCATCTGACTGCAGCGCATCATACCCTTCCTCTCCTGTACGCACTCTTACAACATTTTCCACATCGTACACGAAGATCTTGCCATCGCCGATATGACCCGTATAAAGCGTCTCACGTGCCGTACGGATGACCGTCTCAACAGGGACTTTGCTGACCACGATATCTACCTGAACCTTTGGAAGCAGCGTAACCGTGACCGGCGTGCCGCGATAATATTCCGGCCTGCCCTTCTGCATACCATAACCCATGACATTGGTAACCGTCATACCCGTAATACCGATCCTGTTCATGGCTGTCTTGAGGCTCTCCAGGCTTGCCGGCCGGCATATAATCTGAATCCGTGTAAATCCGGTTCCCGGAACTGGCGCAGTGTATTCGTGCAGCGCCCCTGCCGGCTCCACCGGTACAGGTTCGGCGGGCATCTGTACGTCAGACGGAATTTCCGCTCCAATCGAATCCGGCAGAATCGAGAAACCGGAATACGCCGTCAGAAGGCCATGTTCAGACCGGTCCATACCCATAATCTCTTCCGTCTCTGAAGCTCTCAGGCCTATTGTCTGCCGGATTACTGTAAAGACCAGTGTAATAATAGCGGCCGTCCAGAGGATCGTTGCCAGAACGCCAAGCAGCTGAATCCCGACAAAGTGGAACCCGCCGCCATAAAGTAGTCCCTTTTCCGTGGTCACGCCGGTTGCCAGGAAACCAGTCAGAATGGTTCCCATTGCACCACAGATGCCATGGACAGAAATGGCACCTACCGGATCATCTATTTTTGCCACTTTATCAAAAAACTCAATGGAAAGGACAATGACAATACCGCAAAAGATACCGATCAGGGCAGCGCCAAATGCATCCACTGCATCACATCCCGCTGTAATGCCGACCAGGCCTGCCAGCGAAGCATTGAATGTCATGGATACATCGGGCTTGCCGTAACGGATCCAGGTAAAGATCATGGTAACAAGCGTAGCCAGTGCTGCCGCGAGGTTCGTATTGAAGAAAACCCGGCCGGCGCTGACGATCAGATCATCGCTGTCCATCCCGACTGTGGATGCACCGTTAAAGCCAAACCAGCAAAACCACAGAATAAATACGCCCAGAGCCGCTATGGACAGGTTATGTCCTGGAATCGCCTTCGGTTTTCCATCCTTTCCATATTTGCCAATGCGGGGCCCCAGCATTTTGGCTCCAATCAGCGCACAAACACCGCCTACCATATGAACTGCGGTTGATCCGGCAAAATCATGGAAGCCCATTTCTGCCAGCCATCCGCCACCCCAGATCCAGTGCCCGGATACCGGATAAATGAACAGTGAAATGGCAGCCGAGTAAATGCAGTAGGCGCTGAATTTTGTGCGCTCTGCCATTGCACCCGAGACAATCGTTGCTGATGTGGCACAGAATACCGTCTGGAAAACCGCGTACGCCCACAGCGGAACACCCGCCGGGAGGACGTGGCTGTAATCCTTCATGATGAATGGATCAATCCAGCCAAACAGGGCTGTGCCTGCACCAAACATGATGCCGTAACCAAAGAGCCAGTAAAGCGGTGTGCCAATACAGAAATCCATCAGGTTCTTCATCAGAATATTGCCGGTATTCTTTGCCCGCGTAAAGCCGGCCTCACACATGGCAAAACCAGCCTGCATGAAAAAGACCAGTGCTGCCCCAAGTAAAACCCAAATCGTATTAGCTGCAGAATACATGAATGTCAACTCCCTTTCCAAATGTAAGTTTCGCCCTTTGAACAACAAAAAAGCGCAGGGATTGCACGTCCTTGCGCTTATTGTTTTGTGAAATTGTCAGATGCCGCTTGCACCATAGTTGGAGAGCACACGTGCAGACGGGTCGTCTACATCGCAGCCCGGCCAGGATTTGTTGGGCATCCAGAAATCCGCAATCATTCTGGCCTGCCCGGGGTACGCTTTTTCAAACAGTTCGCGGTACAGGAGGCTCTCTTTGGTAAACGGCGGACAGTATCCATATCCGGCTGCACGCTCATGAAACTCCGCGTCCGAATAGGTCCGCTCGGCAAATGCCTTTAAATCTCCAACCATGGAATGACCGACCGCATCTGAAAAAGCTGCCTTTTGACGCCAAAGGATTTCATCCGGCAGAATGTGGTCCTCCGCAAAAGCTTTGCGGATCAGGTATTTGCCCATGTTATGACGGTTCATTTTAAGTTCCGGATCAATGCTCATGGCATAGCGGACAAACTTGAGATCTCCAAACGGCACCCTCGCCTCAAGTGAGTTAAACGAAATACAGCGGTCCGCACGAAGCACATCGTACATGTGCAATTCCCGGATCCGCTTTTCCGCCTCTTCCTGGAACGAAGCTGCATCCGGAGCAAAATCCGTATATTTGTAGCCGAAGAGTTCATCCGAGATTTCGCCGGTCAGAAGCACGCGGATATCCGTATGCTCATGGATATATTTGCAGACCAGGTACATGCCAATGGATGCCCGGACCGTCGTAATGTCCCATGTGCCAAGCAGCGCAACCACCTCAGGCAGCGCGCTCAGCACATCCTGCTCGGAGATAATTACCTCTGTATGATCGCTTCCAATATAATCCGCTGTCATCCGTGCATATTTGAGGTCGATGGCATCAATATCCATACCAATCGCAAATGTACGGATCGGCTGATCCAGCTTTTTCTGTGCGATGGCACAGACCAGAGAGGAATCGAGACCGCCTGACAGCAGAAATCCGATCGGCGCATCCGCATCCAGCCGCTTCTCAACACCATCTGTCAGAAGACGGCGGAGCTTTTGACAGACGGCATCCTCTGATTTCATCGTAAACTGGTCGACATGCGCCGGATCTGCATACTGGACAAACGTTCCATCCATCCAATAATGACCGGGTGGAAACGGCAGAATCGTATCACACAGACCAACCAGGTTCTTGGGTTCACTGGCAAAAGCCATTCCGCCATCCGGCAACGTACCATAATACAGCGGCCGAATTCCAATCGGATCACGGGCTGCAATCAGCTTTCCCTTTTTCCCGTCATACAGGATAAGCGCGAACTCCGCATCCAGCGTCTTGAACATTTCAACGCCGTATTCCCTGTATAGCGGAAGCAGAATCTCACAGTCTGACTCGCTTTTGAGCGGGTACTGCCCAAGCAGCCGCTCCCGGATCGGTCTGAAGCCGTACAGCTCACCGTTGCACACGACATAGTCCTCATCCATCTGGAAGGGCTGCATACCGCTCTCTGTCAGGCCCATGATCGCAAGACGATGAAACCCCAGATACCCCCAGGGAAGCGTCAGGAAACGGCTCATGTCCGGTCCGCGGGAGCTGGTCCTCTCAAAGCACTCACGTGCAAGTGCCTCTGGAACAGATCTGCTCTGAACTGTAAAAATTGCACACATAAACGGGCACCTCCATACATCTTACCGGCATTTCTGTTTCAGGACGAAGTCCGGTACTTCGTGGTGCCACCTGAATTGCTTCTTTTTTATCGGGCTCTGTCAAGCCCGGACGGGGATAACGTGCCGCCATCACGCCGCCCATACTTGCAGGCTGATGCCTGCTTTCCGTTTGGACTTGGAAGGGTTATTCAACTGGACTGCATACGGGATTTCCATCATCGCCCGCTCTCTGAAATCACAGATTCCAGGTTACTTGTCTTCCGCACTGCTTTGCTTGTTCAATTGCGCGCATTTTACCACCGGGCGGCGCCGCTGTCAATGCAAATTTGCATTTCTTTACACGAAATATTTCATTATTCGTTCTAAATACTTCAATTTAATATATTTTTGCAAGTTTTATTTACATTTATTTCATTTTATGCTTGACGCACTCATTTGATAGTGCTATGATAATGCCGACAAGGCAAGGGGGTCCTGTTTGGAATCCGTTTGCCTTTTTTCATTTTGAAACCAGTCCATTAATCATCCGAAAGGAACAGGAGGCATACCCATGAGCAAATATACAAAGGAAGATATCATCCGCAGGGTCAGGGAAGATGATGTGGAATTCATCCGGATGCAGTTTACCGATATTTTCGGCCAGCTGAAAAACGTTGCAATTACCGCCAGCCAGATTGAAAAGGCCGTCAATAACCAGATCATGATAGACGGCAGCAGTATTGAAGGCTTTGTCCGTATCAATGAGAGCGACCAGTATCTGGTTCCGGATCTTGACACGTTCACCATTCTTCCCTGGCGTCCCCAGCATGGGAAAGTTGCCCGCCTGATCTGTGATGTTTACAATCCGGACGGAACGCCCTTTGCCGGCGATCCGCGCGGCGTCCTCAAGCGGATGCTGGAACGCGCAGCAAAGATGGGATATACCTTTAATGTGGGACCGGAATGTGAATTTTTCCTCTTCCAGACGGATGAAAACGGTCATCCAACCACAACGACATCCGATGAAGCCGGTTATTTCGATCTCGGTCCGCTTGATCATGGTGAAAGCACCCGCCGCGAAATCTGCATGTAACTCGAACAGATGGGCTTCGAAATTGAAGCCAGCCATCATGAAGTGGCTGCCGGGCAGCACGAGATTGACTTTAAATATGCAGATGCCCTGACCGCTGCTGACAACATCATGACCTTCAAGCTGGCTGTCAAGACCCTTGCACAGAAGAACGGCCTTCATGCCACCTTCATGCCCAAGCCGGTCTTCGGCATCAACGGCAGCGGCATGCATACCAACATGAGCCTTTTCAAGGATGGCAAAAACGTATTTGCCGATCCATCCGATCCGCTTGGACTGTCTAAGGAAGCCTATTCCTTCATTGCAGGCATCCTGGCACATGTCCGCGGAATGGCTGCCGTAACCAACCCGCTGGTCAACAGCTACAAACGGCTGGTTCCAGGTTATGAGGCGCCATGCTATCTCGCCTGGAGTGCCAGCAACCGTTCTGCCCTGATCCGTATTCCCGCGGCACGCGGTCAGTCCACCCGTGTTGAACTTCGCTGCCCGGATCCATCCTGCAACCCATACCTCAACATGACAGTATGCCTTGCAGCCGGACTTGACGGCATTGAAAAAGGCCTAACGCCGCCCGCAGAGATCACAGAAAACATATTTGCCATGGATGCTGCCACCCGTGAGGCAAAAGGCATTGCCAGCCTGCCTGGCACACTCTTTGAAGCTGTCGAATGTCTGCTGGCCGACGACGTCATCTGTGCATCACTTGGCGAACACGTTCTCACCCAGTATGTTGACGGAAAGCAGAAAGAATGGGATGCCTACCGCACCCATGTCAGCCAGTGGGAAATCGACCGTTACCTGGTCATGTGCTGACACAGACGCTTCCATCATATTGTCTGCGGACCATGGAAGTCTCTTTTCCCATAAAGGAGATGGTCCAGCACTTCATGCTGGTTTGTCAAACAATGACATCTGCTTTGATCCGGTGCCGAAAGCACGACTATGTCATTAAAGGAGACTTCCATGCACGCCGTGCGAGTTGTCATACATCAACCGCAGTCGGTACAAGGCCGAAAATACAACCATGTCATTAACGGACTTGTCCCAGCACTTTGTGCTGGTCTGTCAAAACAGGTCATTTGCGATTGATACGGTGCCAAAAGCACAACTATGTCAAAAAAAGGGAGGTTTACTTGTGCCCCGGATCCTGATTGCCAGTGCGCTCGAAAGTGCACGTTCTCAGCTTGCCCAGGTACTGGGCACCGCCGGCTTTGTTCCATTCAGAAGCTGTGGGTCTGCAGGTGAAGTCAGGCGTACACTGAGTGCCTGTGATCATGCGCTTCTGATTATGGCGGGTCTTCTGCCGGATACATCGCCTGAAGACCTGCTCTGTGATTTCCATCACCAGCTGCAGATCCTCCTTATTGCAAGACCCGCAGTCATTGAAGTGCACAATGCCCATAACCTCTTTCATCTCAGTTATCCATGTACCGGACAGTCAATTCTTGGCGCTGTTGAAATGCTCACGCAGCTGTATGATATGAATCATCCGCAGCGGTCACAGCCGGACCGGCAGCTGGTAGAGGCAGCCAAACAGATACTCATCCGGAATCACGGCATGACAGAACCGCAGGCACATTCCCACATGCAGCACTATGCAATGGCGCATGGCTTAAAAATGACGGATTATGCACGGCAGATTCTGAACAAATCCGGCAGCACCTGACAGGATTCACGCCCATTGGGCTTTTGCCCGAGTTTTCAAAAGATCTAAAGGCTGAGGAGGCATAAATCATGCAGGATTATCCACTGTATCATCCGGAACTGGAACATGAATCCTGTGGTGTTGGCGCCATCGCCGACCTGAGCGGCAAATACACACACCGGACAGTTGACCAGGCTCTGACCATTGTTGAACGTCTGGCACACCGGGCTGGCAGCGACGCGCTTGGAACCACCGGCGATGGTGTCGGCATTCTGACCGAACTGCCGCACGATCTGTTTGCCGTCTGGGCGCAGGAGGAAGGCCTCCAGCTGGGAAAACCGGGCGATTACGGTGTCGGCATGTTTTTCCTTCCGGAGGATGAAATCGGCATACTCAACATCTGCCGGATTTTTGAACAGCTGGCTGTTTCTGAAGGTATCCAGGTCATCGGCTGGCGTGACGTTCCCTGTCATCCGGCACAGCTTGGCGCAGGGGCACGCCGCACCATGCCCCGTATCCGCCAGTGCTTCCTGCGCCGTCCCAAAGAGATTTCAGCAGGCATTGCATTTGACCGCCGTCTGTACGTATTGCGCCGTCTGTTTGAAAAGCAGGATACCGATACCTACATCTGTTCTCTGTCCTGTCGTACCATTGTTTACAAAGGCATGATGCTGGTCAGTCAGCTACGCTCCTTCTATGACGATCTTCAGGATGTACGCTACCGGTCCCGTATGGCCATGGTCCATTCCCGTTTTTCAACCAATACATTCCCAAGCTGGTCCAAAGCCCATCCCCAGCGCATGCTGCTCCACAATGGAGAAATCAACACCATCCGGGGCAATCATGACCGTATGAAGGCCAGAGAGGAAACCATGCAGTCCCCGACGCTTGGACCGGAAATGCGCCGCGTCCTCCCTGTCATAGAGGCAAATGGCAGCGATTCCCAAATGCTCGATAACACGCTGGAATTTCTTGTTATGAACGGTTTCCCCCTTCCTCTTGCCGGTATGGTTCTCCTGCCGGAGCCCTGGCAGGGCCAGCCCGAGGAAACACCGTGGCGTGACCTTTACCGCTATTACGCCACCATGATGGAGCCCTGGGACGGACCCGCTGCCATTCTTTACTCAGACGGGGAACAGGTCTGCGCTTCTCTGGACCGCAATGGGCTGCGTCCGCTTCGGTGCGCCCTGACAGATGACCACCGGCTGATTCTCTCCTCTGAGGCGGGTGTCCTGTTTGAGGAGAATGCACATATCATCCGCCGGTGGAAACTGCGCTCCGGTGAAATTCTGAAGGCAGATCTGGCCTCAGGCCGCCTCCTTGAAAATGTCGAGATCAAAACAGCACTTGCCGCTTCGTTTCCCTACTCCAAGTGGATCAAGAGCCAGCTCCGTCTGGCCGATCTTAAACCTCAGGGAGCTTCCAGCTGCCTTTCCGAGCGCGAACGTCAGATTCTTGAGCGTGCCTTCGGCTATGCATGGGAGGACATCTCGGACATTCTCGTGCCAATGGCGGAAAACGGCAGTGAACCCATCGTCTCCATGGGTGCAGATGAACCCATCGCCGCACTCTCCAAAGCACATCCGTCCCTCTTTGACTATTTCAGGCAGCGCTTTGCCCAGGTCACCAATCCGCCCATAGATGCCCTTCGTGAAGTCTGTAAAACAGACTGCAGCATCTATATCGGCGATGATGGAAACCTGCTGTCGCAAAGCAGCGACAACTGTACGGTTCTCGAACTGCCGTCTCCGGTACTGACGGAAAGTGATCTTGCCCGGATTGAACAGATTCAGCACCCTGCCTTCAAGGTTGCCAGTATCTCCCTGCTCTTTCCGGTAACGCAGCGCCTGTCCCAGGCCATGCAGAACTATTTCAATGCCTGTGACGATGCCTGCCGGTCCGGCGCCAATATTCTGATTCTGACCGACCGCGGCGTCTGTGCGCAGCAAATCGCCATTCCATCCCTGCTTGCTGTTTCCGCACTTGAACAGCATTTGATTGAAATCAAAAAGCGTACTGCAGTTTCCGTTATTCTGGAAAGCGGAGAACCGCGGGATGTCCATCATCTGGCTACACTCATTGGTTTCGGCGCAAGAGCCGTCTGTCCATATCTGGCTCACGAATGCGTGCGTGCACTGTCCGCATCCGGTCTCGTTTCTCATGATCCGGAAACCGCAGTTCTCAATTATGACCATGCCCTGACTGCCGGTGTGCTCAAAATTGCGTCCAAAATGGGTGTTTCCACGCTGCAGGCCTATCAGAGCGCGCAGCTGTTTGAAGCTGTCGGACTGGATACGGATCTGGTACAGCACTGGTTTACGAATACCCCGTCTGTTCTCAGCGGCATCAGTCTTGAGAAAATCGAGGCAGATACACGGTACTATCATTCCGCAGCCTTTCAGTCCACGCAGCCGGAAAGCCTTCCGGGTGTCGGGCGGCACCGGTTCCGCCGTTCAGCAGAATCAGAAGAGCATCTTTATGCCCCGGAAGTCATTCACCTTCTGCAGGAGGCTGTAAAGTGTGGAAGCCGTGAACTGTTTGACAAATACACCTCCTTTCTTAATACACAGGGTCCGCAAACCATACGATCCCTTCTCGATTTCCGCTATGACGCATGTACACCGGTTCCCATTGAAGAAGTAGAACCAGCTGCATCCATTGTCCGCCGCTTCAAAACGGGTGCCATGTCCTATGGCTCAATCTCGCAGGAAGCGCATGAATGCATGGCGAAGGCAATGAACCACCTGGGCGGAAAATCCAACAGCGGTGAAGGCGGAGAACTCCGCGCACGGTTTGGAACGGAACTGAACTCAGCTATAAAGCAGGTTGCCTCCGGACGCTTCGGCGTCACGCGTGAATACCTCCTTTCAGCGCAGGAAATCCAGATCAAGATGGCACAGGGGGCAAAACCCGGAGAGGGCGGCCATCTGCCGGGTGCAAAGGTTACAAAGAACATAGCGGATACACGGTGTTCGACACCCGGGATCTCTCTGATTTCCCCGCCGCCGCATCATGACATCTATTCCATCGAAGACCTGGCAGAGCTCATCTATGACCTCCAGTGTGCCAACGAAAAGGCAAAGATTACGGTCAAACTGGTTTCATCCACAGGCGTCGGCACGATTGCCAGCGGTGTTGCCAAAGCCGGTGCCGGCGGCATACTCATCTCCGGCGGAGAAGGCGGTACCGGTGCAGCACCATTAAGCAGCATCCATCATGCCGGACTGCCGTGGGAAATCGGACTTGCCGAAGCACATCAGGTGCTTTGCAGGAACCGTCTGCGCCAGACAGTCACACTCGAAACAGACGGCAAGCTCATGAGCGGCCATGATGTCGCAGTTGCCCTGCTTCTGGGTGCAGAAGAATTTGGATTTGCAACAGCGCCGCTCATCGCCATGGGTTGCCGCATGATGCGCGTCTGTCATCTGGGGACCTGTCCATTTGGCATTGCCACACAGGATCCCGAGCTCCGGAAACGTTTTGCCGGACAGCCCCAGTATGTGGAGAACTTCATGCTGCTGATTGCAGAGCAGCTTCGGACCATCATGGCCCGGCTCGGTGCCAGAACCGTTCAGGAACTGGTCGGACGCAGTGATCTCCTCTTCGCAAAAGCCGGTACATCTCTTGATCTTTCCGCAATCACCGGTTTTGCCCGTAATACACATTTTATCCCCGGACAGCAGCATGCCTTTGATCTTGACGCCCGCACCGATGCCCGTCTCTTCCAGGATCATGTTCAGCTTATGACCACTGACCGTGCCTTTGGTACCATGCTGAAAGGCAGCAGAACCATCCAGGCGCACGGATGCGGAGGACAGTCCTTTGGCGCGTTCCTGCCGGATGGACAGCAGATCACCCTGTACGGCGTCGCCAATGACTACCTCGGAAAAGGCCTGTCTGGCGGAACCATTGCTGTCTGCCCGCCTGCAGATGCACTCTGGCATTCCGAAGATACACTCATCGGCAACGTCGCCCTGTATGGCGCCACCTCTGGCAATGCCTTTATCGCCGGTGCTGCCGGCGAACGGTTTGCTGTGCGCAATTCCGGTGCACTTGCCGTTGTGGAGGGTGTTGGCGACCATGGCTGCGAATACATGACAGGTGGACGGGTTGCAGTTCTTGGCCCTGTCGGAAACAACTTTGCTGCCGGTATGTCCGGTGGAATCGCATGGGTTTTCGATCCCGGCCACATACTGGAGGAGCGGATCAATCCGGGACATGTCCGCATTCATGAACTGTCCGATCAGGATGCCACAGATCTTTGGCATCTGCTCAGTCTTCATGTCCAGTATACCGGCTCTTCTCTTGCACGCGAAATACTCGAGCAGTTTGAGCGTTTCCGTCCGGATTTCCGTTCCGTTCTTTCAGACGAATATCTGAACTACCTGAAAGGGGGAAAATAACATGGCAGCCAAAGGTTTTCTCACCTTTCCACGCATGGAAAATCCTTTCCGTGACACGTCAGCCCGCCTGCAGGACTTTGGCGATCTGCACATACCGCTCTCTCAGGCTAAACGGCAATTGCAGGCCAGCCGCTGCATGAACTGTGGCGTCCCGTTCTGTCAGTCAGACTTTGGATGTCCACTGCATAATCTGATTCCCGAATGGAACCAGCTGCTCGAAGCAGGCCAGGAGCATGCCGCACTCATCCGGCTAATGAAAACAGCGCCGTTTCCCGAGTTCACCGGTCGAGTCTGTCCAGCACTCTGCGAAAAAGCCTGCAATCTTGCCGACGATGGCGTTACCAACAGGGATAATGAGCTTTATCTGATTGAAACCGGCTTTAAAAACGGATGGATCCGGCCGGCAGCCCCATCCAGACGCAGCGGCTGCAGTGTTGCCATCGTCGGCAGCGGTCCATCCGGTCTGGCCGCCGCCGACCTTCTGAACCGACTTGGGCATACCGTCACCGTATTTGAGCGGGCAGACCGTCCGGGCGGTCTGCTCATGTACGGCATTCCCAATATGAAACTGCCAAAGGATATCGTGATGCGCCGCATCGATCTCATGCAGCAGTCAGGCATCACGTTCTGTCTGAATATCGAGGCGTCTGCCTCCCTGTGCAGTGAATTTGATGCCGTTCTGCTTTGCAGCGGCGCACGGACCCCAAGATCCCTCCATCTGCCAAACGACCATCTGCCCGGCGTCCTGTATGCCGTTGATTTTCTGAGTGAGGTCACACGTTCACTGCTCGATCACCAGACACCTCCTTCCACTGTAACGGATTCCGTTAAAGGCAAAAGCGTCATCGTTGTCGGCGGCGGCGACACAGGAAACGACTGCGTCGGTACGGTGCTGCGTCTTGGTGCCGCACAGGTCACTCAGCTCGAAATGATGCCAAAGCCGCCAGTCTCCCGCCTTCCTGCGAATCCATGGCCCGAATGGCCGCGCACACTTAGAACGGATTACGGCCAACTTGAATCACTGTCTGTTACCGGTCATGATCCAAGGATTTACGAAACCACTGTCAAGTCCATTCACCCGGACAAAAATGGCGTTCTCAATGCTGTAGAAACCGTCCGGTTAAAACAGACCGACAAACGTTTCGAACCATTTCCGGGCACTGAACAGCGTTTGCCCTGCGATCTCCTGCTGATTGCTGCCGGCTTTACCGGCTGTGATCAGGCTACTGCCCATGCATTCAGCCTTGTCCCGGATTCCCGCGGAAGACTGGCCGGAGAGAATGGACTCCATTATCTCGGCGGGAACCTTTTTTCAGCCGGTGATGCACGAACAGGACAGTCGCTTGTTGTACGTGCACTGGCAGACGGCCGCGCCTGTGCAGCCGCCGTTCATGACTGGCTGTCCGGCAGAAAGATATGAAATATACACTTAAGGGATGCCTGTATTCAGGCATCCCTTTCTTTATTTTCAGAATCTCTCAGGCTTGTGTGAAGCCCGGTAAAGCAGCCGGTCAGAAATTTTGCAAGAATGCCATTTCTTTTACCAGAAACAGTCTGCCGTTAGGCGGATCATCGCAGATGACGGATGACTTTAGGAACCTGCCATCATTGTCTGCTTTCAGTTTTAAGGGATAAGAGGTCTTTTTCATAACCTGTAAGCGGATTCCATCTGCCCATCAGGAAAATCACGCCAAACAGAACAAACAGCAGCAGATTATGCCCGATCATGCAGCCCCATGCAGCCGTCAGTCCCATTCCAAGATGCTGGGTACAGACATACGTTCCTGCAATCCGTACACACCACATTCCCAACAGATTGAAAGCCAGCGGAACAAGCGTCTGGCCGCATCCCTGCATCATGCCTTCGACAACGATCGGTACACCGTAAAACGGCTCGGAAACAGCCACCATTTTAAGCACAGTCGTTCCAAGACGCACCACCTCAGGATCTGTGGTAAAGATACGGACGAGCGGTTCGGCAAAGATGAACAGCAGAGAACCTGTAATGACCATAAGACCGATTTCAAGGGGCAGGAATGTCCGTCCAAGCCGTTTCAGCCGCTCACCATCCCGCGCACCATACGCATTGCCCGCAAGCGTTGCCGCGGCTGTCTGCATGCCCCAACCAGGGATATAAAATCCTGACTCAACGGTATTCGCAATCGTATGCGCTGCCGTTGAGATATCCCCCAGGCTGTTTATCATGGCTGCAAAAAATACATACCCAAGCGATGTCCCAAAGCGCTGAAGCATATTTGGAATTGCCACCCTGAAGCAGGGCTTCAGGATTTCAGGATCCGGCAGGAAACGTTCTCCTCTGGGAGAGATGGTCTTATGACGCCATAAAGCAGCAAAAATCGCAATTCCGCCATAGGCATAGGAAACTGCGGATGCCGCTGCGGCACCCTCTACACCCCATCCAAGGCCAAACATCCTCATCTGTCCAAATGGAAGCATTATTGTCCGTGTCGGATAGATCATAAAGTAATTAAGAATCACATTCAGAACATTGACCGTGATGCCCACCCTCATGGGTGTCCGGGTATCCCTGACGCTTCTAAGCACTGTTCCCAGGATAATGCTGGCCGTTCTGAAAAGCATCGGCGTATACAGAATCAGAAAATAACGGCTCGTCAGGTCCCGGATTCCCGGGTCCACCTGCATCCAGACCGGCACCTTCGTACTGAGTCCTGTTGTTAAGAGTGTAATGGCAATACCCATGACCAGTGTCATGAAGACCGCCTGTGCGCTGGCACGTTTGGTTTTCCGGTACTCTCCCGCACCATACGACTGCGAAATAAATGCCAGAAATCCAACGCCGACGGCGGAAATTGTACTTCCGATCAGCCAGTTTACCGTACTGGTTGCACCGACAGCAGCTGTTGCCTGTGTCCCCAAAGACCCAACCATGGCCGTATCAATGTACTGCACTGCCGTCTGCATCAGCATCTCCAGCATCGTCGGCCATGCAAGCGCCATGATTGTCCCCAGCATGCTGATATCCATTCCGCGTTTCCATCCTTCTGTGTTGTTCTCTACGGCATTCAGTGCCAAGAGTGGAGTATATCACACTTCACGCACCTTGTGTTCCCTCACTCCAATTTTCTCCCCGGCATTCCCATTCGGATCTTTGAGACGCATTCCAGGATTCCATTTCATTCTGCTCTTGACAGTTTGCAGAAAAGTACGATAATACAGGAACACTTTGCCCAATTACGATTATTCGGAGGATTTCCTTTGTTTCTGATTCTGCTGCTTGAACTGATTGGAACAGTTGCCTTTGCAATATCCGGTGCGATCATCGGCATCCGGAAAAACATGGATATGCTCGGTGTCTGTATCATGGGCCTCACCACAGCATGTGGCGGCGGTATTTTCAGGGACCTGCTCCTTGGACAGATTCCGCCCAGCATGTTCACCAGTCCCATCTATCCACTGACAGCACTGATCACGTCCATCATTACCTTCATCCCGGCTGTCCGCCATTCTCACTTTCTGCAGGTGCATCATCTGGAAACCACCGTTTTCCTGGCAGATGCCGTCGGTCTCGGTGTCTTTACTTCTGTCGGCGTCAACGCCGTACAAGCTGCAGGATACGGCAGCAATGTTTTCTTTGCACTGACTCTCGGCGTGATTACAGGCGTCTTCGGCGGCGTTGTCCGTGATGTCCTTGCCGGAGACAGACCCTACATTTTCATCAAGCACATCTACGCCTGTGCATCTCTTGCCGGCGCCGTTGTTTATTATCTGTCCAGTTACGTGTTTCCCGTATTTCCTTCCATGCTCCTCGGTGCATTTGTAACCCTCATCATCCGGGTGCTGGCTGCGCATTTCCATTGGAGCCTTCCCAAGGCACGATAAAAGCATTCCCTCTGCATTTCATATTTTCATATACTAGAAAAGTCATCAGGCTTTGCCTGATGACTTCTTTTTGCTGCAGGTTCCTTTTTCCGATCCCGGAGTCCCCAGAGATGAAGATAACATTGGTTTCCATGATGAAATCAACTCAAAGGATGTTTGATCCCTGCATTGGAAATATCCTCAAAAGCAAAATCTTCTTGCATCCTCCGGTACCCGGTTCTCAGGCCAATGGTTTTTTAGACGGCGTTCCTGCTTTTCTGGGATAGGCTTTCGGTGTTCCCTTTACTTTCTCCGTAACCAGAAGAAGATGCGTCCAGTCCGGCCGTTCCGGAATTTCTACGGAAACCGGTTCCATGAATGTGCCGCCCAGCAGAAAGGCGGCTCTTTTTGCACTGTCCAGTTCCTCTAGACCCTTTGGCCCTTTCCATGCGACTGCCTTCCCGCCGATTCTGACCAGCGGCAACATAAGTTCCTGTAAAACCCCCATGGACGCTACTGCTCTGGAAAAAGCAAAATCAAATTGTTCCCTGAGCTGCGGATTACGGCCTGCATCCTCAGCGCGGGCATGGATGATTTCTGCATGAAGTCCCATCCGGCTGACGGCATTCTTTAAAAACAGGCACCGTTTCTGCTGGGCATCCAGCAGCGTCAGATGCAGGTCGGGACGAAGGATCAGAATCGGAATTCCCGGGAAACCGGCACCGGTCCCGACATCAATTGCACTGGCTCCGTTTGGAATGGTCACCGCTGTCAGAACAGCCGCGCTGTCCAGGTCATGACGGTCCACCCGTTCATCCTCATCCAGTACCGCTGTCAGATCCATGTGTCGGTTGTATTCATCCAGAATCTCATGAAACTGTTCAAACCGCAGCATGATCTGCTCATCACACGGCAGATTCAGCTGCTTCAGTCCCTGGACCAGTCTGTCCTTATTCACTCTCTTCCACGCTCCAACAAATATTTGATCCAGCTGAGGCCCTCACGGATATGATTCTTAATGAAATATTCCGGTTTTGAAGGACTTCCCTTTCCGGTCGCCTCAATACCGACATCCCTGCAAAGTGCCAGCGCCCTTGGCACATGATAATCACTTGTAACCACCAGCGCCTGGGTTACTCCGCGCTCAGCCATAATCACTCTGGCATTCTGCAGATTCTGCCGGGTATTGAAGGATGCTGTTTCGGCCACTGCATCTGTTTCCAGGACGCCATGTTCAACAAACCACCGCTGCATCAGCGCGCCTTCAGCCTCAGGTTCATTATCCCCTCTGGCACCGCAGCAGATAATGGTCTGCGGTTTTTCCAGATACGTTTCAAGTGCAGCCGTCATTCTGCGTTCGAGTGCTACAGAGGGTGTACCATCCGGTTTCACCTGAGCCCCCAGCACAATGATGACATCCGATGGCTTCTGCTCCGGAAGTGTCTTTTCCTTATAGTACACAAAGCCCATGAGTCCCAGGCAGGCTGCAAGTCCCAGAAGTACGAGTACCAGCAGTGCAACAATCATCTTTCTAGCCACGCCTGTCTCACTGCCCTTCAAGGATCTTTCCTTCGAAGGCAACCCGCCGCTTAATATCCTTCATCAGGTGATCAAACTGCTTCGGTTTGAGGGACTGTGCACCGTCGCACAGCGCATGTGCCGGATCATTATGTACTTCGATCATGAGACCATCCGCACCAGCTGCAACCGCCGTCTTGGCCAGCGGTTCCACCATCCATGCAATCCCTGCCGCATGAGATGGATCAATAATCACCGGCAGATGCGACTTGGCCTTGATAATGGGAACTGCAGAAATATCCAGATTATTCCGGATCATTTTCTCAAATGTACGTATACCGCGTTCGCAGAGGATCACATTGTCATTGCCGCCGGCCAGGATATACTCAGCACTCATAAACAGCTCTTCCATTGTGGAAGACAGTCCACGCTTGAGCAGTATCGGCTTTTTGCTGTGACCCAGTTCCTTCAGCAGTCGGAAGTTCTGCATATTCCGTGCGCCTACCTGAATGATATCCACATCTGCAAAATCATCCAGCTGGTTCTCACTCATGATCTCTGTCACAATGGGCAGACCGGTCTCTTTCCTTGCAATCTTCAAAAGACGCAATCCTTCCCCCTCGAGTCCCTGAAAAGAATAGGGGGACGTCCGCGGCTTAAAGGCACCGCCGCGCAAAAAAGCCGCGCCGCTTGCCTTGACTGCATTTGCAACACAGATGATCTGTTCTTCATTTTCCACAGAACACGGGCCGGCGATCACGGAAAAGCGGCCTTCGCCAATCGTCCGTCCCGCTACTGTAATATGGGTATCCTCCGGATGAAAACGGCGGTTTGCCAGCTTGTACGGCTCTGAAACACGCCGTATGTCGTCAACGATCTCATTTGCACGCAGCCAGTCTTCATCCACATGCGTGGTATCACCGACGAGACCGACAATGGTCTCTGTTTCGCCCTGACTGTAGTGAATGGAAACACCCTTTGCACGGATTTGTTCCAGCAATGAATCTATCTTAACCTGCTCAGCCTGTGGTTTCAGGATGACAATCATATTGCGAATCCCCCTTTGTGTTTTGAAACAGCAAACGTACATAAACCATATACATACGTTTCCCTTTTGTTTTTCCCGTCAAACGCCTGAAAGAATAACACGATTTTCCCGCATCTGCAAGGCCGGGAATCCCAATTCTCACGCTTCACATGTCATCAGATGCCTATGCGCCGGATTTTGCCATGTACGCTTTCCGGCGCACTACAAAAACAAGCCGGCATAGCCGGCTTGTTCGTTTAAATCAGATTACTGCTCAATAACCGTACGTACATAACTCCACTGACCATTCGTTTCCTCACGGAATGTGTAACGGTCAATGCGGGGTTTGTTGTTGACTGTGAGCTTAAGCGCCATTTCAAAGTAGTTCTGCATATATCCATTGTTAATAACAGACTGCTTCGGGAAGTAGATGGCTTCCTTTGCCTGCTGGGCTGCCTTTTCTTCGGCAGTCATCACCTGCTTGCGCGCATAAATGGTATTCATCAGATTCAGTGCCGTTTCGGAAACGGACAGGTTAAGACGCAGCCGTTCCACCGGAATCAGCGCATCAAAGCCAATGCTGTTGAGCACAGTCAGAATCTTGTCCTGCGTATTCAGCGTCTGATAAACCGCAAACTCTTCCGGCGTCAGGATTTCATCCGCGCCAACCACATCAATCGTCCCGTTCGGATAGCTCAGATTAAGGCCCGCAGCATCCTTTACCAGACGTTCGACCATGTATTCGGTTACCGGAATCGGCGTCGGAGTCGGGAGCGGCGTCGGCACAGCTGTGGCTGTGGAGCTCTTCTTATTGATCGGGATACGGACCGCATCCCAGTCATCGCCCCAGCTTCCATCATTGCGCATGTAGTCAACGCCTGCCACATTGGCGACCTTATCCTTGCGCGTATCGGAATTGGTGATACGATAGGTTGCCCAGACACTGACCGTCTGATGAGGTCCCAGATTTCCAATGCTGGCATAGCCGTCACTGGTCACCCTGTAACCGTCAGCCTTGACAAACTTGGCACCCTTCAGCGTCTCATAAACCAAGACCTTGGATACCGACTGGTTTCCTTCGTTGGTAATGTCCATGCGGAACTTAACCGTCTGTCCTGCCTTGAACTTGATGAGATCACCGTACTTGTCCCATTTCTTGTTGGTAATCCACATTGTCATGGAGACTTCTGCAACCGTGCGGTGGAATGTAATCGCACTGCCACTTGACGCTGTAACCGTATAACCTTCTACTGACGGTGCAACAATCTTGTAACCGGTGTTGTCCAGATTCGACCAGACGATTGTCCACTCATTGCCGCTGGTATTCGTTGCCGTAATGTAGCTGTCGGAATTGGCCGCCGGATCCAATGCAAGTGCACGAATGACATCATCCGGATATGGGCGGACTTCATCAAAGTTTCCAGCATCATCCCATGTGATGGTTGCTACGAATTCCGTTCTTCCGGTTGTCGACGCAGTCGCATAATAATTTTGGGATTCGGTCAGCGTATTCGATGCACCTGCTGCAATCTGCGTCCCCGTTCCATAACCCTGAGTATACCATCCGTCGAATTTGTAGCCCTCATCCAGGGTCCAGCCGAGTGATGAAAGCGACGGCATCGTGACGGTCTCACCGCTTGCATAAGTCTCCGCTTTTACGTATTCTTTATCGTTCTTATCCTTGTAATGATAGGTCGCTGTTATGGATGTCGCGGTCAACCAGACGGCATACAGATCCAGATTTCCACCGATCGTAATGGTCGAACCCGGTTTATATGCTGCCGTTTTGGCATCTGAAACTGCTGCCCAGCCGGCAAAAGTTTTGCCAGCCGGTGCGACCATTTCACCCTGTCCAAGGACCGTCACCGGATCTGAGCCGGAATACCGGTTTGCATCTGTCGGCGCTTTTCCAGATCCGCCATTGACATTATAGGTGACTTTATACGCCTTTACTTTTCCCTTGAAACTGATGGTACCGCTTTTGTTGGTTGTATTGGTAACCACAGCAGCCATTGCACTGCTCATTCCAAATACAATCAGAAGCATCACCGCCAGTATCAGAGATACTAACTTCTTACTCATGTTTTTGCTTCCTTCCTCATCGCCTGCGAAGCACATTCATGCATTCCGGCAGCGGTCACTCGCCAATCAGTCCCTTTTCTTCAAGCTTTTCTAAAGGAATCGCAACCTCATGGATATTGGCCAGAACACGCCAGTCATTGGTATAGTTGGACTCATTCATGGTAAAGGAAAAGCTCTGTCCGTTTGCACCAGGTACATCCTCCCAGCCGCTTCCGGAATTGGTCTGCCACTGAATATCAAAGCTGGTTCCTTCATAACCATTGAATACAGCAATCAGAGTAATGGTATCGCCAAAGTCAATGGAATCTCCGTATGTAGCATATACGTCAATGCTTCTTTCGGCATTCAGTTCGTCCAGAATTTCACCGATCAGTTCTGCATTCTCCGGAAGGCTCTCAATCGTCATGAGTTCCACTTCAGTGAGTGTTTCATCTGCCGGTACTTCTTCAGCAGGAATGGTCTCACCCTCTGCCGGTACCTCACCTTCTACAGGTGTTTCGCCAGTTACTGCTACTTCGCCCTCTGCCGGAATCTCACCTTCAGCTGGAGTCTCGCCTTCTGCCGGAACGACACCCTCTGCATTTTCTGTTGCTTCATTTTCTGCATTTTCATCGACGATTTCATCATCTACGATTTCGAAAACCTGTGTAGCCTCTGCCAGCTCAACATCCACAAGTTCTGCAGCTTCCTCAACCGTCTCAGCTGCTTCGGCCTGGACCTCTTCTACAGTCTCTTCGACATTCTCGGTCTCTTCCTTGACTTCTTCTACAGCCTCTTCAACTGTCTCAGCTGCTTCAGCCTTGGCTTCTTCTACAGCCTCTTCGACCTTCTCGGTCTCTTCCTTGACTTCTTCTACAGCCTCTTCAACTGTCTCAGCTGCTTCAGCCTGAACTTCTTCTACAGCCTCTTCGACATTCTCGGTCTCTTCCTTGACTTCTTCTACAGCCTCTTCAACTGTCTCAGCTGCTTCAGCCTTGGCTTCTTCTACAGCCTCTTCGACCTTCTCGGCCTCTTCC
>JAFUHD010000112.1 GCA_017469025.1 Clostridia bacterium | reverse complement strand
GATAGACTACATGCCCTACGGCTCTCTTACTCCCGACGCCTCTGCTTTGAGTCTCGCCTTACGGCTACGCCCCGAGACGCCGATACTGACTGCTGGCTAAGCTTTGTCAGGCGTGTCTATTCCACGCTGTCTGCTACGCACCGAACTGGCGCACGGGTCCTGATTTTCGGTCACTTTGGTTTTCCGCAGATGGAAATCGCAGGTGCTGCCCTGGCCACCACCCTTGCACGTCTGATCGAAACCGGTGTCATACTGGTCTTCATGCTGCGCATGGATAAACGCATCCAGTACCGGATCCGGCATTTCTTTGCTCCATGCAGCAGCTATCTCCCCAATTACCTGCATTACAGTGTTCCTGTCATCATTTCTGACTTTCTATTGGGTCTCGGCAACACTGCCGTGACCATGATCATCGGACATCTGGGTGCATCCTTTGTAACCGCCAACGCCATTGTAGCCATGATTGTGCGTCTTTCGACCGTCTTCAATTCCGGACTTGCCAGTGCAGGCAGTATCATGACCGGAAACGTACTGGGCCGCAGGGATGCTGATCTGGCTTATCGTCAGGGCATCACTTTCACCGTACTCAGTGCCATTATCGGCGTCATCGCAGGCGGGATCATCCTTCTGCTTGCACCTTTCATCATTGGCGCTTACAACATTACGGAGGAAACACGCTCCATTGCCTTTCTCCTCATTGACGCCGTCTCCATTATGGTCATTTTCCAGACTATGCAGTCCATGCTGACCAAAGGCGTACTGCGCGGCGGCGGTGATACCCGTTTCCTTATGATTGCAGACATTGCATTCATGTGGATCTGTTCCATTCCACTTGGATATCTGTCCGCTTTCGTTTGGCACCTCAGTCCGTTCTGGATCTATATTCTCATGAAAATCGACTATATCATCAAAACCGTCTGGTGTGTCATCCGTCTGGTCCAGAAAAAATGGATCAAGATGGTTGCACAGGAAACCTCTGCTCCACAGCGATAGCGCTGCCTATCTCCAAACAAAAAAGCTGTCCGGCAAAGCCTGACAGCCCGGCAGGGAGGACAACATGAGCAATAAAACTGAGACTTCGGAAAAGCTATGGAACCGGAACTACATTATGGTTCTTCTGGTATGTACCCTCAGTGCCTTTTCCTTTTATACAAACCAGACCATTCTTTCAAAGCATCTGACCTCAGGTATCGGCGCCAGTATGACGCTGGCCGGCACAATTGTAGGCCTGTTTTCCCTGACCTCACTGTTCTGCCGTCCCTTCTGTGGTCTCATGGCAGACCGCATGAACAAGATTGTGCTGATGATAATCAGTAATATCCTGATGACTGTCGGCCTGATCGGTTTTGCCTTTGCCCGTTCCATTCCGCTGTTCATCGTAATGCGGATCATTAACGGTATAGGCTTTGCCATTGGCAGCACTGCCCAGGTTGCCCTGTGCACCTGCTTCATTCCCAAATCCCGGATGGGTGAAGGCATTGGCTATATGGGTCTCAGCATGGTCCTCGCCTCTGCCGCCGCTCCCGGCCTCGGAATCGCCATCAGCCAGGCGCTGGGCATGCAGGCCGTCTTCCTTGCCTCCGCCGCCATGCCGGTCGCTGGCTGCATCCTCCTCATGTTCATGCACAGCGATGCAGCCCGGCCAAAGCACGAAAAGCGGCGTATCCGGCTCGAAGATATTCTTGAATGGCACGCCTGGGCTTTCTCCCTTTGTGGCGGTATGTTCTCCTTCATAAACGGGATCATTAATGCCTATATCGTCCTCTATTCCGATCTTCGCGGCATAGCTGATATCAGCCTGTATTTCACCGTCTATGCAGTCTTTCTTTTCTTCATCAGACCTCTTTCCGGCAAGCTGATGGACAAAAAAGGCATTCGTCTGACCGTTCTGCCGGCGATGCTGCTGACCGCAGTCTCCATGATCATACTTGCCCGGAGCACCTCTTTCGCACTGGTAATCCTCTCTGCCATCCTGCGCGCCATCGGCCAGGGAACTGCCCAGCCGTCCCTGCAGGCAGGATGCATTAATTACATTGGCCGCGACCGCAGCGGCGTCGCAACCAGTACATATTATCTGTTCGGCGATGTCGGTCAGGGGATCGGCCCAATGCTCGGCGGTATGGCACTGGAGACCATAGCAGGTATCGGCGGCTATCAGTTCCTGTTTTACGCCTGCGCAGCCCTGTTGACACTTGGATTTGTAATCTTTGAGCGTTTCAGCCGGAAAAACTGTTTAAGATGATCTTTCTCATAGTACCCCTCCTACAGGAAGCGGCCTCAGCTGTGCTGAGGCAGTTTCTTTTTCTGGACTTTCGTCAGGCTTCCAGCATATTGCAGATAAAAGCCCCAATTGCAAACGGGTGAAATGAACTAAGGATTTGAGCAAAACGTAACCCGATATTGTAGCAATTTGAGATTTTGGCATGCCATTTTGACGATTTCGGTCACCTTTTCTAGTGGATCATGAGGTGGATTACTGATGAACGAAAACAGGTTTGGTTAATCACGCAAACAACTAACTGGTATGATTTTTACGCCTTGCTCGGTAGTATAAGCCATCGGAGCAGTTGCACATATGATAATCAATGCATCAGGCTCTCTGTATAAGGCGCGGGGATGCTTCGGCTTTGACAAAGCTTCCGCATTATGCTTGCGGATAACCTCTTGAAACTTCAACAATGACTTTTCTGTCACCTACACCGGGAACCTGCTTCTGCAGAAGGAATTCATGTCTGATCCCATTCCGAAAAAACGGAAAAAGAATCGAGGAGAGCTCACACAATACTTCGTACCGAACACCCATGAGTTCCGTACATAAATAGACATTTTGCACTCTTCTTCCCATAATAGCGCATAAAAATATTGACATTAAATAGTGATTTGCATATAATTTTGAACGTAATCATGAAATTGAGGTGATTTTATGGGCAGAAGGGCTGTTACAGTAATGCCGCAGACGCAGAAAATAATCAGCCAAATGGGAGAGCAAATCCGCCTGGCCAGATTGCGCCGCCATTTGCCTTCGGAACTGGTATCGGAAAGGGCAGGCGTATCAAGGCAAACGGTCACCGCCATCGAAAAAGGCAGCGCATCCGTTGCTCTTGGAGCCTATGCCGCTGTGCTGCATGCTCTGGGAGGATTGGAAGAAGATCTTCTTCTGATTGCAAAAGACGATGAATTGGGCCGCAAGCTGCAGGATTTGGCTTTGCCTCAGAGGCAGCGTGCACCGCGTCAGAACAGAAAGGAAGAGGATTAATGGCAGCCAAAACCATATACACCTACGAGTGCTGGTCATCTGATCAACCATCTTTGATGGGCTACCTTTTTGTGGATCAATTACGCGGAAAGGAAAACTGTTCCTTTGAGTATGACGAACAGTGGCTGAAAACACATTCCGGACAGTATTTCCTGGACCCAGATCTGGAACTATATCGTGGACGGCAATATGTGCCCATGGATAAAAAGTTGTTTGGTATTTTTGCAGACTCTTGCCCGGACCGTTGGGGCCGACTGCTCATGCGGCGCAGGGAGGCGATTCTGGCAGCCAGAGAAAACAGAAAACCAAAGCAATTGTCAGAAACAGACTATCTGCTAGGCGTGCATGATGAAGCCCGAATGGGTGCTTTGCGCTTTTCACTTCATATGGGCGGGCCGTTTCTATCCTGCGACAGCGATATGGCCGCACCGCCGTGGGTGACTCTCAGAGATTTGGAGGCCGCTTCCCGTGCCTTTGAGCAGGATAAGGATACGCTAAACGACAGATGGCTTCGTCAACTGCTGGCTCCGGGTTCCCCCCCCTGGGTGGCGCCCGTCCCAAAGCGACAGTCCGTGCATCAGACGGGACTTTGTGGATTGCCAAGTTTCCGTCCAGACAAGATGAACAGGATGTTGGCGCATGGGAACAAGTGGCTCATGAACTGGCAAAAGCCTGTGGCCTGAATGTCCCTGATTCCAAACTGGAGCGCTATTCGGAAGCAGGATCGACTTATCTGGTGAAACGGTTTGACAGGATCGGAATGCGCAGGATACATTTCTCATCTGCTATGTCTCTCCTTGGGCAATCAGATGGAGCTTCTGACAGCAGTTACCTTGATCTGGCAGACTTTATCACGAAAGCCGGTGCGTCTCCCAGGGAGGATTTGGCAGAGCTGTGGAAACGGATCGTGTTCAGCATGGCTATTTCTAACATAGATGATCATCTGCGTAACCACGGTTTTCTGCTGACAGAAAAAGGCTGGCGACTATCACCTATGTACGATGTCAATCCTGTTCCATATGGTGAGATGCTATCCTTGAATGTATCCATGGATGATTCCCGAATTGACCTGGAGTTGGCCTTTGATGTAGCATCTTTCTTTGGACTCACACGGAAAGAAGCGGAAAGTGAAACACTGAAAGTACTTACGACTATCAGGAAGCAGTGGCGGTACATCTCGGGCTCATGTGGATTGGGCCGGGAAGCACAGAATAAAATGGCACAAGCGTTTGCGCTCAGCGACAAACAGTAATACAAGATTTCAGGAAGCAGGACAGCTTCACGAGGGGTGCAAAGTATTCACCTTGCAATAACACTCCCATGAAGCGATCATTGACAAAGAAACCTTCGATTTTATGCAGGCCGAGATGGAGCGACGCAGGAAGCTCGGCCCGCTGGCCAACAAGGCTCTCAACACCTGCTGCTTTACCGGAAAAATCAAGCGCGCTTTCTGCGGGCAGAGCTACATGCACAGCTAACGGCTCAACCGGGCAAAACGTACTCTACAGCCAGAAAAAATGAAAACCTGGTCATGCGGAACACGAAAAAAGAAGGGCGGGCATTGCGTTGGAAAGGAGATCCCGCACAGGATCATCCTGCAGGAAGCTGCCAGTGCGATGGGTCTTGAAGTGTTTGATGAGGAAGCCTTTACCGAGCAGATTGATCATATCGAGGTGACTGGCGCACGGGAATTGACCTTTCACTTTAAGGATGGTCGCACAGATGTTCGCCACTGGATCAACACATCCAAAAGGGACTGCTGGACAGCTGAGTACCGGGCTGAAGCCTCCGCCTACAGGCGTTCCCATCAGGCACTGGGCAAAAAGGGATCATCCTGCTTTACCAGCAAGATCAAGTGCGGTGAATGCGGAAACAATTTTCAGCGTCAGACCCGACACTACCGTGATGGCGACATGGGTGTATGGACGTGTGCAACCAGGAGAAATCAGGCTAATGCCTGCTCCATGCCTACCGTGCGCGACGATGTGCTGAAGGAGTTTTGCTGCGAAGCCTTGAAAATGGAAGCCTTCGATCCACAGATCTTCTCTGAGAAGGTCGACCACATTAACGAGCTCTTTGCACATCCGTATAACTGGAAGTATGACAGCGTCCCTGAAATCAAATCTGTTGATATCGAAAAGTAGGTTTTGGGGAATGGATAATCACAAGGAATTATTAACGACTGTACTAGGCAACGCTGCTCCCTTTACCTATTTCCCCACTAGACGTGGGGTTTTGTATCTAATTCAATAAAAAATGAGGAACTGCAATAAATGCAATTCCCCATTTACAAGACTCATCCTGTGCGGAATAACTGACACCACAGTGTCGCCTTTTCCTCACAGTATCGTATTCGGATGAAACCGAGCGACAATGCAGTCCTTAAGTCGGAAATGTATGTCCGGCATCAGGGCATCACATGCCTCCTGACCCGGCACACCGTTTCTGATTCACAACCGGGTTGAGCACGATCAGTCATTATTTCCAACTGTCGCTGTCTCTGCACGATGGATCGCCTCGTTCACATCCTTCGCCAGCTCCATACCCTGGAACACATTCTCACGGGACAATATCATCTCAAATCCGTCTGTCATGTCGAACGCTGCCTCTGCTTCTCCGACACTGACCTGCAGTACATGTCCGCCCCGTGTCCGGTCCTCCGAGATGAAATGGAAGTGCCAGCCGGA
The DNA here is from genome assembly GCA_017469025.1 of Clostridia bacterium. Classification (GTDB taxonomy): domain Bacteria; phylum Bacillota; class Clostridia; order Christensenellales; family Aristaeellaceae; genus Ventricola. Next base: position 2,593 of record JAFUHD010000112.1, on the reverse strand, counting down.
CGAATTGAGTGCGCTCATGTAATCCGGACAATACAGGCCAACCATCGTGCCACGGATTCCCTCATAGTCAAACTCAGTCTGGTCCTCAGCCAGTGCCACATCCAGTGCACGGTATGGTTTTTCCTGTTTATACTCGCTGCGCACCTTGAGCGAATCAAACGATCCTTCGATTTTTACCATGTAGAAGCAGTTGGCACCGAGCCGGTTCACCACGCTGTTCATCGCATCCTGCAGTGCTGCCATATCCGCAATGCCACTGAGTGTCAGCGTCTCATCCACGTCAAAGAACGTCACATTGCTGAAAGGAACCGTCTCCTCATCGGAAGGAATGACAATACTGCCATCAGAGACAGCCTGATACACAACGCCGTCCAGCACGATCATCTCGCCATTAACACCCTCAAAGGTACCAATGCCGGTGTCGCCATGCGCTTTCAGCTCACCCACGGTAATGATACCGTCAAAGTAACCCTGAACCAGAGACTGCAGAAGCGCAACCTGATAGAGCACATCACCATTTGCCGTGCTCTGCACAGCAGCCTCTGCCATGCCGCAAACACCCATAACCATCATGCTCAGCATAACCAATACACAAATCAAACGCTTCATAACCGTTCCTCCATTTCACTTTGATTCACTGAATTACTATTTTCAGCCAGGAGTACATCGAATAAAAACGCTCAAACTCTTATTCAGACGCAGAGCATCAAATTCCAATACTGCTAAGCAGAAAATAAAATCGATTTACATGCTACAACCGCCAGTCCCTGAATGCAGTCATCGTCTCCGTCAGTAAATTTGAATTGTAACACACCAACAGATCTCATCTGCCGTTTCAGGCACACTGTCTGCAATCCGGCACAGTAATACATCATCCATGTCTACGGTTTCATCAGAGCCCTGACCTGCCGCACCCGTTCGTCAATAAAATCCGCCCACACTGTTGAATCCAGATAAGGCTGTGTACGATGTGTATAGCTGCCGACGCGGTCCAGAATTTCAATTTGGTTCGGATGACTGGGCAGCGCAATATCCACATGGATCGCCTTCAGTTTCTCGGCATCATCCAGGAAGCGCTGCCGGAGATCTGGCGTCAGATAGCGGCTGGTTCGATAATAATCATCATTCATCGTATTGGCTCCAACACCGCCGTGCATGGCAATGCTGTATGTTTCGCCGGTTTCCGGATTGGTTTCCTGCCAGAAAAAGCTGGTACAGCCAATGGTATGTCCCGGCGTAAGCATCGTGCGGATAGTGATATTGCCCATCGTCAGTGGTTCATCATCTGCGAAGAACCGGTCAATGTGGATATGCTGCACATGCCACAAGTCATGGGGCAACTCAGTTTCCTCTGGACATGCCTCCATAAACTGCGCATCCTCTTTGGACATATACAACGGTGCGCCAGTAAGCGCATGCAGAGCAGCTGCGCCGCCGAAGTGGTCAAGATGTGCATGACTCAACAGAATAGCCTTGATATCCTTTGGCTGATATCCCAGCTTGTATACGGAATCTACCAGCAGATAAACGCTTTCAGCAATACCAGTGTCAATCAGGATCAGTCCATCCCCCGTATCAATCAGATATGCACCAACCCATTTCTGGCCAGAAACGTAATACGTTTGCGGACTAACCTGAAAGGGTTCCACTGCCAGTTCCCAGGGACGATGGCAAAGTGTTTCCACTGGATGCGGATAGGGTTTGCTGCATTTAAACGGCATAATCTTATCTCCTTCTGCAAAGTTTGTTATAATCAGTATACGACATGAAAGCATGCATTTGCAAGACGCTAATCCGGTAAACGGGCAACACAAACTGGCAAAAAAATAATTCCCATGTTGCAAAACTGCCGTATTCTGTTGTACATCCCGGTTCATTTATGGAGCAATCTGCTTCCATAGCAAACAGACATTGAATCACATCTGCCACGCTGAGATCCCGTGGTTATATACGTCAATAGGTAGGGCTATTGATGTTATCGCTGCCCTTTCCCCTGACCCACACCGTACGTGCCACTTTCATGACCGTCCGACAGAAACGAATGCCGTGTTGTTGTTAAGGCAATAGGCTCTCTTACCAGAATGTCGGAAATCTCACAGTCAAGAGCCTCGCAGATGGCGTCAAGGTGTTCCAAGTCGATGGAATACTTGACGTCGTTATACCAATCACCGATGGTTGAGGGTCTGATTCCGGTGCCCCCTGAAGATCCGCTTGCTTTAGCCGGAGCTCGCCAAGTTTCCGGCTGAGTGCGATCTTAATCATCAACACCATGCTCCTTTGAGTTACATTCTAACAGGTTTCTGAGTGTTTATGAGCGTTTTGTTACAAGCGCACAAAATGAGTTACTGTATAACGAAATCAGTTATGGTGGAGCACGGGAATGATAAGAAAAAGAAAAGGGGTTAAGCTTCATTCCTGAAGTTTAAACCCTTTTTCAATTGCTTACGCAATTTTTCGAACTGTCCAAACTATGTCGCTATATGAAACGGAATGCTATTATTGTTTTTCCCTTGCGTATGTCATATAATGAGTGAAATCCTTTAGTTGGGGGTACTTATTATGGCAAGGTTCTCAAAGCCTCTCGTTCTCTTGG
>JAFUHD010000111.1 GCA_017469025.1 Clostridia bacterium | reverse complement strand
TTCTGCGGGAAGAGGCAGAGAATAATGCGGACAGCTGCCAGTATCCAGATCAGATTCGTCGTATTTCTGTTTTCCTTCTGTTTCCTGCACCCGAGCAGGATGTAGTAAAGCAGAACGTAAAACACTGTCATGGTGATGGACGTTACCAGTTTTCCCACACCAAGTGCTGCTGTAAATTCTGCATCCACAAAGTAATTGAGCACGCGCGGGACCAAATGAAACGCGTCTCCGCAGCCGAGAATCAAGGCTGCCAGTCCCATATTCTTTCCCGTATTGTTTTTTGCCTTTTTCAGCATGATGATGCCGCTGACAATCGCAAAAAGCAGATACAGGATGTCAAACGATGATTCACCGTATTTCAAAACTGTCTCCTCCCTTTATTTTTCTGTTCATATTTTGTCGAATGTACTGTTATTGTACAATAAACGAATCAGAAAAGGATGCAGGCAGAAAAGATTTTTTACCATTAAACAGTTGTTATTCTGTGAAAACACCTTTTATCTTCAAAATAGTGACAGATACCAGAAAATCCCGCAGAAACCTGCGGGATTCACTGGTTTAAACGCTGATGCTTCGTCTGCCTGTCAGCTTGAAGAAGAGCAGCATAGATAGTACGGAGGTTGCCGTCAGAACGGTAGAATACGCCGCGGCATTGCCGAAGCAGTCACGGATAACCTCTGTATAAACAGACACTGTCAGGGTCTGTGTGGATGCCCGATAGAGCATGATGGAAGAAGAAAGTTCACTGATTACAGTTACCCAGCTCATGATTGCACCGGCAATAACACCAGGCATCATCATTGGGACCATGATCTCACCGAAAGAACGCATTTCTGTGGCTCCCAGTGAAATGGAGGCTTCCTCAATGCTGGGGCTGATCTGTCCAACAATCGCCGTTGCACTTCGAATTGTGTACGGCATACGTCTGACCGTCAGTGCCACAATAATAATCGCGGCGGTTCCGGTGAGTGCCAGCGGCGGCTTGGCAAAGGCGTACAGGAACGCAATGCCCAGAACGCTGCCCGGAATGATATACGGAAGCATTGTCAGAGTATCCACGGTGCTGGTCAGCACAGAGCGCTTGCGCACCGACAGATAGGAGATCAGCGTTCCGATGACAACCACCAGTACGATGGCACACAATCCGAACAGATAGGTGTTGGGAATTACCAGCGGGTTCTTCGAGAAAATCGTCCGATAGTTGACCAGACTGAACTCATTAGTGAACATGCCCGGTGTGGACTCTTTAAGGAAGGAGGTGATAATAACTGTTACCTGGGGCAGCATGCCCAGAATCACCACACCGTATACAAAGATATAACAAAGTGCCTTGGAGAGCGGACTCACATCACGGGGCTGCATCGGCTTGAGAGCGCTCATGGAATAGCTGTGCCTGCGGGCAATCCAGCGCTGCAGGAAGAAAAAGACCAGGGTGATAAACAGAATGATTACGCACAATGCAGCTGCAAAGTAGTTGTCATTGGTAACCTCACCCATAAACTGGTTGTAAAGGACAACCGGGAAGGTGCGGTATCCCTCACCAATCAGCATCGGTGTGCCGAAATCAGAGAAAACACGCATAAACACCAGCAGCGAAGAGGCCAGCACAGTAGGCAGAATCAGCGGGAGGATAATGCCGGTTACCCGCTGGAAATTGCTGGCGCCAAGGCTTTCTGCCGCCTCATTCAGCGAGTTGTCCAGATTCTCCAGCGCACCGCAGACATACATGTAAACCAGCGGAAACGACTGCAGGGAGAAAACCAGTACAATGCCGGCAAAGCCGTAAATGCCAGGAAGCTGAATGCCAAACAGGTTGTTGAAAAAGCCGGTGATGATGCCATTGCGGCCCAGAAGCTGGATCCAGGCATAGGCGCCGATAAAAGGCGGTGAAAGATAGCTGACAACGATCAGAATATTGAGTGCCTTTGTACCACGGATTTTGACCTGCCTTGTGATATAGGCCATCAGCAAGCCAAGTGTTGCCGCAATCAGTGTGGCAACAACGGTCACTTTGAAGGAATTCTTCAGGGTATTCGTGTAGTACTTGCGTGTAAAGAAACGCGTAAAGTTTTCAAGTGTCAGGCTGTTCGATTTGGGATCCAGTACGGAACGATACAGGATGAGAATCAGTGGATAAACAACAAAGATGAGGAACAGCGCCAGGACAATCAGCGTAAGGACACGCCAGACCGGCGCAATCTTCTGCCGCTTGTTCACCTGTTACACCCCCTCGCGGATAAGGCTGGCACGGCTTTCCCGGTTAAAGATATTGACTTTATCCGGCAGAATGCGCAAAGAAACCCTGGTTCCATCCTCAAGTGTATCGGAAAGATCGCTGGGCACCGTAACCTCAACTTCCTTGTCGCCGCTGACCGCTACAAAGTAATGCGTACTGGTGCCGAGGAAGACGGAGGAACGGATCTCTCCCGGGATGCCCGGTTCGTCTACCCGATGAATCGTGATTTCCTCCGGCCGTGCAGAAACAGTGACCGCTCTCGGCGAGCCGTCTACCAGGGTATTTACCGGCACACGGTATTTGTTGCCGAAGTCCAGTACACCGTCATCATTGTCAGCCGGCAGGAAGTTAGTCAAGCCGATAAATCCTGCAACAAACTCATTGGACGGTCTCAGATAGATGCGTTTCGGTGTGTCGATCTGCTGAATGACGCCATCATGCATAACTGCAATCCGGTCCGAAACGGAAAGGGCCTCCTCCTGATCGTGCGTGACATAGACAGTGGTGATGCCGATCTGATGCTGAATCCGCTTTATGACATTGCGCATTTCAACGCGCAGCTTGGCATCCAGATTGGACAGCGGTTCATCCATCAGCAACACATCCGGCTGAATCACGATGGCACGTGCCAAAGCGACACGCTGCTGCTGTCCGCCTGACAGCTGGGCCGGCATGCGGTCCGCATACTGGTCGATCTTGACCATCTTCAGCATTTCATCTGCACGGCGGCGCCGTTCCGCTTTGTCCACCTTGCGGGTTTTTAGACCATAGGCCACATTGTCCCGTACATTCATGTGCGGAAAAACAGCATAGTTCTGGAACACCATGCCCATGTTCCGGCGGTTGGTCGGTATCTTGTTGATCACCTGACCGTCTACGCGGATCTCTCCGCCTTCAATCGTATTAAAGCCGATGATCATGCGAAGCAGCGTTGTTTTGCCGCAGCCGGATGGTCCAAGCAGCGTAAAAAACTCGCCAGGCTTTATCTCCAGACTAAGCCCGTTAATAACTGTATGATCTCCATAACGCTTAATGACATTGTCCACTTCAATGGCAACGCCCATAATATCGCCTCCTCAAGGGCAGCCGCTTTGACAGCATGCCGCTTTGAACTGAATCTTCTGAATGAACGGCACAACATGCCGCACCAATGACCGGGAATAGATGTGAAGGCTCAGCTCCCGCATCACGCCCCAATGCTCACAATCAGGTTTATCCTGTTTAGGAAAAGGCCAGCCCATGGGGCTGGCCAGCAGGCTCATCAGTCAAAAGGGGATTACTCGGTCATCATCTCAACATGCTCGATGTACATATTGACCAGTTCCGGCTTGTGTTCGGCAACATAGCTCTCGCTGTAGCCGGGGACCAGAACAATCTGATCGTTCGGCACCATCTTCTCATTGGTCGGTACGCCGGCACGAAGCGGACGCAGATTCAGTTCTGCAGCAACTGCGGTCTGAATCTTCTCGGACAGAACAAAGTCAACAAACTTCTTGGCAGCATCCATATGCGGTGCATTCTTTACGATCTGTACGCTCTGCGGAGAAAAGACAACGCCTTCCTTGGCATAGACGACCTTGACCGGATATTCACCGACAGCCTCAAGCTCAACGCAGGGGTCTTCGTAGGACAGGCCGACCCAGTATTCACCGGAGGCAACGCCATTATAAACCTGAGAAGAGGAGGACGCGTTCTTGCCATTCAGATTGGTGAGGAAGCCGTCGATAAAGTCCCATGCTTCCTTGCTCATCGGGTCGCCATTGCCCGTGCCGTACAGCATGCCGAGCAGGGCAATGAACGCAGAAGAGGAGTTCGCCGGATCAGCAGCAATGATGTGATCCTTGAGTGCCGGATTCAGCAGATCGGCATAGCTCTCCACCGTAATGCCGGCTGCTGCCAGCTTTTCGGTATTGACGATCATAACATTCGGCTCTGCAAAAGCACCGCTGAACGGGCTGGTGCCGTCATTTCTGAAATTCTCCATCATGGCATCGTTCTCGGAGGATACATAGACCTCGAACATGTCACGGTTTGCAGAAAGCATTGCCTCGCCGGCTGCCCAGTGGATATCAACGGTAACATTGCCGCTTTCCACCTCAGCCTTGATGCGCTGGTTGACTTCACCGGTGGATCCGGTAATCATTTCAACAGAAATACCAGTCTCCGCTTCAAAAGCCGGGATGACAATGTTGTTGAGGCGCTCATTGCGTGCAGAATAAATGACCAGGTCGGCGGCCATTGCAGATGCACAGGCAACTGTCAGAAGCATGAGAACAAGTACAAAGGACAGAATCTTCTTCATATAGGTTTCTCCTTTCATCCGGGACTATGCCCGCGTTTAATTGGTTGATTTATCCTAACATGCACCCTTGCTTTTTGTCAAGACTGTTCTAAGTTAATCCGAACAAAAACAATAATCTATCCAAAATCGTGCACTGTTAACTGTCGCTTTTATGTGCAGCAAAAAAACCGTCCGGCTCCCTGCCGGACGGTCTTCACTGCCGTTCTGCTTACCCGATCACTATCGCTTCAAATGCTTCAGATGCACTTTCTGCCTTCACATGATCAAGTGTCACCTGCGTGCAGTTTTCTGTTTTCAGGCCTTCTGCAAAAGCCTCTCTTTCCATGCCCTCAAACCCAAATCTGCAGTCCCTGAATGACACATCATCCGCCCACTGCAGCAGCGCCGCAGGCGTCTTTCTGTAAACAAGACCATAACATTCACTGCCCGGCCTCAGATCATATCTGCCCTTCGGCCACTTGCTGCTGGCAAGCAGGGTCACCCATACCCGTTCAAACACGACATCCTGAATATGGTTATCCTCTGTTCCTGCAACGAAAATACCATTTTCACCCCTGCAGGAGATATTGAAGAACCGTACATTTTCTATATGCCCGCTGGCCGTTTCATCCGTCCTGCCGTGCGTTGTCAGAACAATCGGCTCCGCACATCCCCACCAGCATTCAGCAAACCGGCGTGTCTCTATCACGATATTGGAAAATGACACATTTCTGACATTTCCACCGTCACGAATCTGTATGGACAGACCACGATTGGATCCGGTAATAATGCAGTTGTCCACCACAATATTCTCAAAGTCACCGACTCCCTCCGTGCCAATCTTGACTGCAGCACTGGTGCTGGTCAGAGTACAACCGGAAATCAGTACATTTCTCGTAGGCCCGTATTCACGGTTTCCTGCTGTTGTCTTGAGACAGATACAGTCATCTGCACACTGTACCGTACACCCGATGATTCTCACATTGGATGAATGATCCGGATCAATGCCATCCGAATTCGTACAGTCCAGCGGATTGAGAATCCGGATGCCCTCAATCAGTACATCATCACATCCAGCCGGATGCAGTGTCCAAAAAGGGGCATTCTGCAGCGTTACATTGCAAAACGAAATATGTCTGCAGTTTTCCACATAAATCATGGTTGGACGCGGATAAAAGGTGCCGTTGCAGTAATACTTACTGACACGTTCTACAAAAGCATGCACATTTCCATCTATGGTCCCCTGTCCTGTTATTGAAAAGGCCTCTGCATCCTTTGCGTGAATAAAAGCAAAGGACGGCTTCGCTGTCACCGGGATGGGAACGGCCTTTTCACCTGAAACAGCAGATACGGGCGCATATCCATTGCCGTTTGGCAGAAAGTAGGCAGATATGTCCGGGCTGGCTTTCAAAACAGCTCCCTGTTCCAGATAGAATTCGACATGCGATTTCAGTTCAACCGCGCCGGACAGATACATGTGTCCGCCAGGCAGGACCACCCTGCCGCCCCCATTTGCCGCACATAAATCGATGGCTTTCTGGATTGCCGCCGCATCATCTGTTACACCGTCTCCCAGTGCGCCATACTCAAGCACATTGTAAGCCATATCAGCATCTCCTCTATCAGCATTTTCCACATGACCTTTTCTGCCAGCGGATTAATGCTGCAATTCTTGTCGGCGTATATCGTAGCGGGATTTCCCGGCACCGTCAAGAAAAAAAGCTGATACGAAGACCGTATCAGCTCCTGTTTTCCAGAACGCACCTGCTTGTTTTATTTGGCAGGAAGCATGTTGAACTGTCGGAACAGCTGTCTGACCGTACGCAGGCGTTTTTATGCCGCATCTTTCACAGCCATGCTGCTCTTCAGATACTCATCAATCGCACGAATCAGCTCAGGTGTCTCATACCTGGGATCGTCCACACCGTAAATAATGACATAACTGAAATTGTCCGCCAGCGTTTCCTCCGGATCAACCACGTAATTCGTGTTCTTGCCAAAGACTTCCCAGAAATTGGATGCCTCATCTGAGGTATACATCATGCCCAAATCATCAATTGGAACAAGTCCTGTCACCATACCATCAAAAAAGCTGTCTCCAGGCTCCTCATACTGCTTGACTGTCGTAAATATCACCGCACAGTCCCGCTTCTGTCCGTCAATCTCAAAGGACGCATAGGAATTGTGATGGCCTACATCCGGATTGCTGATAATCAGATTCTGAATTTCTGATGTAAATACATAGTCATTTTCAACCACTGTGAATCCAAGAATCTCATACATGTCCTTCCGGAAATCCGGATGGTTTCGGGTCAGGCAATGGAAAAGTTCATGCGCCAGAATTACCTGAAAAGCCTCTTTTTCCTCAGGTACCGCTGAAATACCAAAATTCATCAGCCGCTCGCCCAGATAAATCTGTGTTCCATGCGTATATGCACCGGCGTCGCTTTCCTCGTGCATGGTCGTCTTCACAAAGACTATTCCATCTGTCTTTGGGAGAACATACCCCTGGTTCCTGCAGACATTCTCAATCAGGTTCATTCCCTCATCTATCGCCTGCTTTTCTTCATCGGTAAAATCAAGCATCTGGGTAGGCACAAATGCCTCCAGTTCCTCCAGTGTAGCACCTTTTTTCTGCATCCGGAAATCCAGATCCATCTGATTCAGGTTTTCATAATATGTCCGGTTGGATAGCAGCAGCGTTGCCGCCTCCTCCGCATCCGCAAAGCGGTAAGTAAAAATCACATTCTCAGCCATTGCTGCTGTCATGACCAGCATACTGCAAACCAGTATAAGGACCATCAGTCTTTTCATCATGATAGTATTACACCTCCAGATCATTGGGACTATTTGTCTGCAAATAATCTTCTTTCACATTAGACCTGTCAATACAAAATTCCACGTCAACTTTTCGTCAGAGAGCGGGCTTATGATAACACTGATCCATGATCTCTGCCCGTTCATTCTCACTGAAACAATGCGCGCGATCCACCAGGAAACCTGTCTGCGGTCAGCCGGCACTCAAACAAAGCGGCACTCCAGCCCCCGCGGATACATTCAGTTCTTTTTCAGATAACCGCAGTCGCAGTAAGGACCGCCGGATGCCAGAGTATATTTTCTTACAAATCTGCTGGCACCCCCGGCTTCGCTCATCGTATAGTCAAGGCGGCACATTGCCGGTATATATTCCCGAAGACCGAGTTCGTTCATAAGCATGCAGATACCACAGTGGGTAAACCTTGCTTCATAGCCGCTGCCATCCCCGTACGGATAATACTCCATGTTCCACGAATATGGATTTCTGTCAGCTGCCCTGAATGCTGCGGTCATTTTCATGCCTTCCAAATCCTTTTCTGAAAATTTCCGTTTGCCGCTCTGCCGGCAGAACCACTTCATGGCGCCGGTCATCATAGACTCCCGATAATATTCCTCTGTCTTCTCTACTGAAGGCCTTCCCGGCAGACTAAGCAAAAATGCAGAAAGCATGGCACAGCTTACAATATTCATTTTAAACCGGTCCCGCTTTTCAAATTCCGGCAGCCGCCGAATAATCTCCCTGTACCTTTCTTTTGCGTTTCCGGCAATCCTGTTTGCTGTCTGCACGTCTATCCCAAAGACACTGGTCAGTTGTCTGCGGAAAGAGCTTTCAAACAGCCCCCACATTCCCATTGGCATCCCCATATACTTCATAATCTTCTCTCCCGTTCCGCTTAATGCATCCCCATACCTGCAGCGATCAGAATAATGGCATACAGTGAAAACCCTATGCCCATTGCGCCGCCAATCTTGAGATTCAGCCTGCGCTGAATCCACTGGAAGAGCAGTGCACCGACCGGATTAAACAGTACAAACACCTTGGACACTGCAAGTGCCCCGGTCAGAATGGCAGTAACCATAATGACTGTCGTTCCCAGCAGGAGACATATCGCACTCACAATGGACGGAACCGCAGGATATCTGTCTATCGCATTCATCACTTCCTGTGCCGTCTCATCTGACACCTGTCCGGCAATTTTGCGATACACCATGGGCTTGATACAGGCTGCAGCATGAAAAAGCAGACCGGTATAGGCAGAAATAAATGTATTTATCTTAAGACACAGCGAAAGCACCGGACTGGATATCAGTTCGGAAAGCATCCACATGGTCAGATATGTTCCCGGCTGACCAATACAGGACAGCCAGAACGCCAGATCAAACCTTTTTTCAGAGACTTCTGTCCACCACGATGTAATTCGCCCCACAGCTTTTGCATCTACCGGATCCCCTCGGCGTCCTGACCATGCCAGAGGTACATCCGCCTGGGCACATAAAATGCCGCTGATGACACCCCAGATTCCAATTACAGTATACACGTTCATTGTTTACTGCCGCCTTCCCTGCTTTTTTCTCATCAAAATAAAACCGGCTGAGCGCCGGTTTTCCTCTTCATAAACAGACTGTAATGCACTGCTTCGTCATCTCAGAGCATGCTGCCGAATTTACAAAATATTTGTTTAACCAAACATCTATTCAAAAAGAAACCCCGTTGAATCCCAAAGCAGCTCAACCGGTCGGGTATATCCTATACCCGCCGGCAGTTCATGTCAACATTTACAGCTGGCTTTCATTATGAGACTCAACGAGTCCGGTCATCATCCAGTCATAATCCACATCCAGTACTGCCGCTGCCCGTCTCAGAATATCATTTCTGAGTTTTCTCTCCCCGCGTTCCAACGCACTGATGCAGTCGCGGGAGCAGATAACCTTTCCCGCAAGGTCTGCCTGTGTCAGACCTGCATTCAACCGTGCCTCGCGCAGTCTTCTGCCAGCCCCGGCCATATCAAACTGACTCTGTGTATTGGAAAACACTTTCCCTGTACCGAATCGCATCCATTCCTCCCGAACACCGGTTACCTGAACAATCACTGCAAGCAGCGGTTCGGAAACAGGTGCATTGTTATATTCAATCTGCTGAATATAGCTTTTGCTGTATTGAATCTTTCTGGCAAACTGTCCCTGCGTAAGGCCAAGATATTTGCGCAGTTGTCTAATACGGGTATTCATCTTATTCATCCTTGATAATAAAACAAATCCGGAAACAAACGGCATCCCGCCGTCTGTATTCGCAGACAGGAACAATCCGGCAATCTACGTTTCTTTATTCAGGCTGACGCAAGTCAGCAGATCCATTCAAAATATAACCGCAGCGGCTCTCATTTCGGAAACTCATGCTCACTCATTTCCAGCAGGTTCATCCTTCTGTTTCATGGAAATCAAATTACATAAGCTCGGACGTCAAAATTCAGTAATGTTTTCTGAACAAATCACTTCTTAAGTGTTTCATGATTTTATTGTATAGTAACACCCCCCCCGATATTTTTTCAAGGCTATAATTGTATAATAAATACGCTTTTTTAATTTTCACCAAACTTTATAAATATCTCACAATAATATTTGTCTTTTGTGCCATAATATTTCTGAAATGTAACAATGTTGCATTCTGGGAAAGCTATAACCTGTGCCAAACGTCCCGCCAGCCATTTCATCACAAAAAACACGATCCATTCGGATCGTGTTTGTACTTGCTTTCAAATATTCCGTCCAAGGTATATGCTGTACGCTGTCTGTTTCGGATGCATCCTCATTAGCGGAATATCCAGGTCCGTCGGAGGTACAAGCGGAACAGATCTTTTTCTGCCATTTCACGTAAGAATCACCGGAACCCCTGTTCCATGTCTCTTTCCCGCCAGGCAGGAGGCGTACTGTAAAGTGTGAGAATCACCACACTTCATGCTGATACGCTGCCCTTTGACAGGACATTCCTGTAATTAAAGGGACATTTCCATATAACGTCTGTATGTCGTAAAACCTGCAGCTTCATAGAACGCCAGTGCATCCTGATTGAATTCCCACATATTGAGTTCAAGCCGGGTAAATCCATTCTCTTTCGCATAGGTCCGGATGAAACGGATAAGTGCCAAGCCGATGCCCTGCCTTCGACAGTTCCGGTCCACACAAAATTCATCTATGTCCAGGTAATCCCTTTCAAACATAAACGGGTTTTCAGGGCGGGTAATGTGATTCAGTACGGCAAAACCACAGATTCGTCCATCCAGATCTGCCACAACGATTTTCTTTCTTGGATCTTCCTGTATCTCAAAAATGTAGTCTCTGAGGCTGTCTTCAAAACCTGGCTTAAAGACGTCCGGTTTCCCGGCTACATGAAGATCATTCACCTGACGCCGCAGCTCATTCACGGCAGCAAGGTCCTCCCGTTCTGCAAATCGGATAATCATTCTGTTCACACTCCATTTAATGACACAGCCGGGCTTTCGGCACTGTATCAATGGATGTCATTATTTGACAAACCAGTTCTAAGTGCCGGGCAATCCCCTGTTTTATGTTCCGGTTTTTTTCTT